>JBJMGL010000345.1:0-2309 GCA_045807985.1 Bryobacteraceae bacterium | reverse complement strand
GGTTAATCAATTAAAAATGTTGATAAATGATCATAAACAACGTGTCAACAATAATTGTTGACGCATGACTCCCTCCCAATCTCGAGCTGCCAGAGCCCTGCTGGAGATGAATCAGACAACCCTCGCGCAAAATGCCGGCTTGGGGCTTTCTACGATTGTCGACTTTGAAAAGGATCGGCGCCAAGTTTCCCCAGACGCAGTTCAGGCTATAAAGGTTGCGCTTGAGAGAGCGGGAATTACGTTCCTTGAAGAGAATGGTGGCGGTCCCGGAGTGCGCCTCAAAAAGGGAAAGCGAGAGGCACGGAAAAAGTAGATGTCCCAGTCGCGATGCTAGTTTCTCCACAAGAGCCGGCGGATCTGCGATTGCTCTGAAAGGTTCAGGTGAGCGTCTCCGCGTATTTGTTAGGCGCGAGCGGACGGCTGGTTTGCCGCTAGCTTCAGTAAAACGTAGGCCGTTTTGATGCTCACAAGTGCCGATCAACAGCCAAACAGGTGTCATGACCCATTGCTAACGAATTTGATCCTGGAGCACTCGATTTAGCCACTTTTTCAACCACATTTCAGTCGCTATGGTGCGCATGAGCAAGTGCAATGCCCACGTTGGTCGAAGTTGGCTCATCCGATCTTTGCCTTTATTCAGTGCGGTTTTAACGCTCACGTCTTGCGCACCAGTAAGCGCCGTAGTCTCGGATAGCGTGCCGACGTGGTTGGGTGGGATGCCTAAGGACGTTCCGCCACGCCGGGGTACCCCCGAATTTGATGAGTGGATGAAAAAACGAGCCGAGAATGCTGCTGCAGGCAAACCAGCAAAGGGCACTGGTGCCGGGCAGCAGGCCGAGGTTGATGCGCTAACTGCTCCTGGCCTGGGCCGAAAATAAATATCGATAAGCCGCTGCCGGATGGAAAATAGGAGTTTAGGTGTGGCCTGCCAAAAGAATTTGTCCCGGCAGAATACTGTCGCAATCAGTATTGTGATGAGAGGAAGCCCTCTACTGCGGCTCTAAGCGGCCGCGCGAAATTGATTTTGAGAGGGACCTTGAAATATCGTCCAGACATCGACGTTCTCAGATCCATAGCTGTGCTCGGAGTTGTATTCTTCCATGCTGGCTTCCATACGGCCCTCGGCGGATACGTTGGCGTCGATGTTTTTTTTGTCATCAGCGGATATTTGATCACAAAAAAAATCGAAGAGGAGATTGCACTAGGCGACTTCTCGTTCCGAAACTTCTACGAAAATCGGGCGAGAAGGCTATTCCCCGCACTCTTTGTCACAGTCCTAATCACCTTCCTGTTCTCGTCACTCTTGCTTGCCGCAGATCATTTCAAGCTGTTTGCGCAATCAGCCGTCTGGACTGCTTTATCTGCTTCAAACATTTTCTTCTGGATTGATTCAGGCTATTGGGCAACCGACAGCCGTCTTAAGCCGCTCTTGCACACCTGGTCATTGTCGGCGGAAGAGCAATTTTATTTTTTTTGGCCGTTTGCACTCTATTTTCTTTCTAAGTATGCGAACAAATCTGTCGCAACAGCACTGACCTTGGCGGGCGCTGTAAGCTTTGTCGCTGCAGCCGCATACTTTAAGATTGACCCAGATGCCGTTTTCTTCCTGACGCCGTTCCGCGTATTCGAATTTGTGGTAGGAGCCGTGCTGGTCTGGCTTGAGCGCAGACCAAAACGTCAGATGTCAAGGAATGCGCTGAGCTCCATCGGTATCTGCGTGGTGATCTCCTCCATCATCACGTTCCGGCCGCACACGCCGACCGCACTTGTAATTCTTCCGTGTATCGGCGCAGCTTTCATGATTTGGGGGAGCGTAGCACCTTCCCTCGAGAGAATCTGGAATAATCCAGTTTCGGTGTACCTAGGCCGGATTTCTTACTCTATCTACTTAGTGCACTGGCCCATCATGGTGTTCTACCAATATTGGCGCTTCAATGAAATTCAGCAATCGGAAAGGATAGCGCTGGTTATTGCATCCGTCCTCGCGGCTATCCCCCTCCATCATTTCGTTGAGCAAAGATATCGGCGTGGCGTTGCTGGTACGCGTCTGCGCTTTGCCTTCGCTTGGGGTTCTTTATCTGCGCTACTCGTCGTCTCAGGCGCGATCGCTTCGACAATGATCAGACCACAAATTCCACCGCTTTCCGACCCCTGGATCATGGAGCGAGTATCGCGGCCCGCTTGCGAAGAGGGCTTCGGGCTTTGTATCACCAGTCATCCAGATGTCGTGCTTGTCGGTGACAGCCACGCCGCTCATTATGCGCCGGCGATCGCAGAGACGCTGAAGCAAAGCAAACTGCTTGGAAGCC
>JBJMGL010000344.1:0-10462 GCA_045807985.1 Bryobacteraceae bacterium | reverse complement strand
CCAGTTCCACGGCTTTCTCAAAAGCCTGCCGCGCTTTTGATGCATAACCAGGAGCGCTCAGCGGATTAGACGTCTCAGCCCGCTTGCCGTATGCCCGCCCGAGCCAATCCATGTACTCGCTATTTGTCGGATTGCCCGAGGCCGCTTTTTGAAAAAACTCGCTCGCCTTCTTGAAATCGCCCATCATGAAATAATTCCGGCCAATCAAGAAGTTTGTTGGTGAATTAAAGCTATGTTGATCCAATAACGCCAGAGAGGCTTCATACTCCGTATGTTTATAAAGCTCTTCCGCTTTGCCGAGAGTTTCTGCCGTTTCAGCAAATCCCTGTAGTACCAAACAGCTAGTGACAATCAACCAGCCTGCTACCCGTAACACGTTCTATCCCCTTATTAAGTTTTAGCTACAAACCACCAGATACCTAATCCGATGCGCCATTGCTGCGGCAGGTTGCAAACGCTGCCTTCTGCTACTCTCCATCGCGCAATCGAATTCCGATTTGGCTCAGCGGTTGTTGATTAAATCTCCTTTATATTGCTAAAAATACAGTTGTAGTATCCTGATGGTCGAAATCTAGGAATAGGAGACTATGCATTCTATGTTCGCCCGGTTGCGGCATTCACTTCTTTCCGGCGGGTTTGCTCTCCTGGTAGCCTGCACGGCTTGGGCTCAAACCAGCACCCTCGAAGGCAATGTAAAAGATCAAAATGGCCAGCCATTAAAGGGCGCGAAGATCGTACTAACCCGTACTGACATTAAAGGCCACTATGAGGTCAAGACCGACAAGAAAGGCCACTGGCTTTATACCGGTCTGCCTTTTAACGCGCAGTTCGACATCGCTTGCGAAGTGAACGGCCAAGTTGTCGATAAGGTCAATGGAGTCAAGGCTGGAGGCGGCGATAATCCGCCGATCAATTTCGACCTCCAAAAAACAGCGCAGGCCCAGCAAGCCGCCCAGCAAGCTAATGCCAGCGGGCAATTGACCCAAGAGCAGGAGCGCGGCATGAGCAAAGAGCAAAAAGAGAAAATGCAAGCGCAACTGAAGCAGCGCGAAGAGGAGATGAAGAAGAACAAAGCGCTGAATGATGCCTACAACGGTGCCCAAGACTCCATGAAACAAGCTGCGGCCCAGCCGGATAAAGCCCAAAAAGTTCCTCTTTATCAGGCGGCTGTGGGCAAATTGACCGAAGCGAGCAAAATGGAGGGGCTAAGTCCGCAAAACAAGGTTGCCGTTTTGGACGCCCTTGGTGAAGCCTATTATGGGCTGGCCCAAGCTCAAACCGGCGACGAGCGCACTAAGTCCCTTGATGGCGCGATTGATGCTTACAAGCAATCCCTTACCATCAAGCCCGATGACGCCGCCGTCTATAACCAGCTCGGAAACGCGTACGGGGCGGAAAAGAAGATACCGGAAGCCACGGAAGCTTTGAACAAGGCCGTTCAATTAAACCCTGGGAACGCGCAAGGAGCGGCAAAGGCTTACTTCAATATGGGCGCCAATCTGGTCAACAGTGGCCAGGCCGCAAGCGCGACAGAGTTCTTCAAAAAAGCCACGGATACCGACCCGACCTACGCGGAAGCCTGGTATCAGCTTGGCAGCACTTCCATGATGAAGGGCTCGGTTGATCCGAAAACCGGTCAGCAAACCTACCCTCCCGACACGGGGCCGGCGCTTCAAAAGTATCTGGAACTGCAGCCCAGCGGTTCGCATGCTCAGGAAGCTACCGCCATGCTCCAGGCTCTCGGGGAGAAGGTTCAAACCAAAATTACCGTTCCGAGCGCCACTAAGAAGAAAAAATAGTAACGTAAAGATAGTGATGTAAGTGCGGGGCGCTTCCGTCCGGGCAGCGCTCCGTTTCATTTTGTGCCTATGTTTCGCGCCGCTCTAGAACTCCTTATTACCATCGCTATTGTCCTGGTAGCGCGTGTGGTGCTCACCCGTCTCATGCGAAGCATCAGCGTAGCTTCGCGCAACGCCTACCGGCAAACGATGGATGAAGCCGAACGGCGCAATGGCGCAGCGGAATCGACCCAAGAAACCCGCAGCACCGGCCAACTGCACAAAGACCCGGTCTGCGGAACTTACGTAGCCGAATCCACCCCCTACTGGCGCCAAGTCTCAGGCGACACGTTCTATTACTGCTCCGACACCTGCCGTCAAGCTCACGCCCCTGTCGCCCGTTAAGTTTCTGATCTTATTCGATTCTCAAAGCCCGCATGGGATCAATACTGCAAGCCCTCCTCGCGCAACCGGTCAGCTTCCAGCTCAATATGCGCCTGCACTTCCGACGAGAAATCACTCGCTGGACGCTTACGCCGCCGCATAGTCAGCCCTCCTGGCCTTCCGGCCCGAGTACACGCGCAATAGCAGCGGCCAAGGTGCGCCACCGGCTTGCCTCTTCCACCAGTTGCTTGCGCCCTTGTTTGGTCAGCGTGTAAAACCGGGCTTTGCGATTATTCGATGACGTTCCCCACTCGGCTGTAACCCAGCCTTGCGCTTCCAAACGCTGCAGCGCCGGATAAAGCGCTCCATGTTCCACTAGCAAAACGTCTTCCGATTGCTCCTGAATGGCCCGAGCAATTCCTTGACCATGCTGTTTTCCCAAACGGAGCGTACGAAGAATCAGTAAATCCAAAGTACCTTGCAGCAAGGCAACTCGATTCTTTTCAACTTGGGTTGGCACCTTACCCCAGTATGCACACGTACGGGTAAACTGTCAACCCATAGCATTAAGTCAACCACTATGGACGTAGAATGGGCCAATGCTCCGGCGAACTTGGCTGACCCGCTTGGGACTTGGCCTTGCAACACTTCCCCTTGCGGCTCAGAAAGTGCCTGATCTTTATCATGATGAGGTCTATGGAGACCCTCCGTTTCTTTCCGAACCGGGTTGGCGGGCGCTCCTCAATGGCAAGGACCTCCATGGCTGGCATGGCCTTCCCGGCAGTCCTAATGAGTGGTTCACGACGAGGGCTGTTCATTGGAAGCGCGTTTTCAATCCTACGCGTTTACTGGGGGATCGTGGGCCGGGAGACCGTATTGTGAATGGACCACTCAATAAAACCGCCAACCTCGTTACGGATGAGAAATTTGGAAGCTTTGAATTGTTCCTGGAGTTTATGACCGCGAAGGGGTCCAATTCAGGCGTTTATCTGCATGGCTTGTATGAAGTGCAGATCTTTGACAGCTACGGCTTTGAAGGCCCGCTCACCGTGGGCGATTGCGGCGGGATTTACGAGCATTCGGACGGCACGGGTGGTACACCTCCCGTCCGCAATGCTTGCCGTGCTCCGGGCGAATGGCAGTCTCTGCACCTCTGGTTTGTCGCTCCGAAGTTTGATGCGGAAGGCCGTAAAACACAGAATGCCCGGGCGCTTCGCGTTTTGCTTAACCAG
Source organism: Bryobacteraceae bacterium (assembly GCA_045807985.1). GTDB lineage: Bacteria > Acidobacteriota > Terriglobia > Bryobacterales > Bryobacteraceae > Bog-105. Next base: position 7,068 of record JBJMGL010000344.1, on the reverse strand, counting down.
ATAGTTGTGCAGGAGAATGTTGAGCTTTCTGGCCCTACTCGCAGCAGCCTTGAAATCCCCGAAGCGGCGCAAAATCCGCTGATGCTGCAAGGGGATCATTCCGCGATTGCTTACCGGAACATTTACGTTAAGCCGATTTAGCGTACTCCTTACTGGGTTGATTCCGTTTTCTCGCCCGCTCCGAAGCAGTATACGTTTGAATCGTGATCCACGGCAAAGACCATTCCATCCGTTACCGCGAGGCCGCTGAAGTGCACCCAGCTTTTGATCGCGTCGCCGCTGTTGAACAGCTCTTTGCCGGTCTTTGCATCCATGGCGCGCAACACGGCCGGACGGGTGTTCAACAGGCGTTTTTCTTGTGGTCCTACCGGGTTCTCGCCGGTTGATAAAGCAAAGACTACGCCGTTAGCAACGATCGGCGGGTCCGGCAAATTAAAGCCGCCTGTCACCCAGCCGGGTTCCAGTTTTGGGTTTCCAGTTTTCTCGTCCGCCGCGACTTTGAAAGCCATGATGTTGCCGTCTTTCGTGTCGCCGTTGCTAAAGGGAAAGGGCGGAGCGTCCTTCGAGGGCGTGCCTCCCACAGGGACATACAGCCAAGTCTGGCCGTCTTCGTCGCGGGCGGTCGCGATGCCGCCGTAAATGCCGTAGCCCACGCAGCATTTTTGGATATCGTTGCCCAAGCGCGGCGATTTATAAAGGGCTGTTTGGTGATCCGGTCCGCCCAGGCGCTCGGCGTCGAAGATGTAGAGAAACCCCTCTTTCGCTCCGTGTATGACGTAGTTGTGATTGTTCCAGCCGAAGAATGCCGGGCTTGCCGAGCCGAGATCCAGATCACGCTTGTTCAGGTAATCCCAGTTGTGCGGGAGGAAGTAGCCGTCGAGTTTCAGATCAGGCAGCGTCGCCGAAAGCACGGTAAGCGAGTAGTCGCCAATACTTGGGTTGAACACGCCGTCCGCTGCTGCGCCATAGATGTGGCCGTTGTTTCCGATGATGGGTCCGCCGCGTCCCCATAAGCCCGCTGTGTCTGACCGCGAAAGCAGGAGTTCCCGAATGACGGGCCGTTGCGGATCGTTGATGTCAATGGAGTAGAAGCCGGAAATTCCGTCGCCGCAGCCTTGCGCCAAGGTCGTGTAGACCACGCCATCCACTAAGCTCAGGCTCCAGTTCTTGGAGTAGGCTGCCACGAAGTGAACCGGCCCGTAACGGACTGTTCCCGTTGTTAAGTCCAATCCATAAAGCGCTCCGTTGGGAGCGATGACATATAGCAGGTTGGTTTTGCGGTCAATGACGGGGGTGGCGGTGATGCCGTTTGGGCAGAGAAAGGTGCCCTGGTAACGGCCTTTACCGGGCAAGATGGACGATCGGAAGGTGTGTGTCCAAAGGAGTTTCCCGGTCTCGGCTTCCAGCGCGAAGACGGTGCCCTTGATTCCACCCACGTATAAAACCGTGCGTGCGCCATCTGGCGTGGGCACCTTGGTTGCGACCACCGGCGCGGTTAAGGCGGAGAGGCGAAAGAACTCGTTTTCCAGCTTTGCTTTCCATAACAGGCGCATGGCCGGCGCGTTCGCCACCGAGATCTTTGTTTCTTCTTGCGCCCATCCTGAGCGTTGCGCGTCATGCCCGTAAGTGGGCCAGTCCGCGCGGGCACTCGCGCACAGCCAGAAAGCGGCTATTACTGCCGCGCATATATAGCGATTCATTGGTTTGCTCACGGAGCGATTCTCTTTGTTCTTCTCTAGCGGGCGGCTTCCACTGTTACCATATCGTGCCGCAAGATCTCCAGATTGCGTTTTGCGTCCGCCAGGCGATCTCCTGTGGGAGCAGAGGTTTCGAGCATGGCGAAGCCCTTGAAGCCGATCTCCCCGATTGCCTCCAGCGCACCCCGGACAGGAACAGCACCCGTATCCAGATAGCTTTTATCTTTGATGTGAAAGGCGCAGATCCGTTCGCGCCCGAGCAGCCGGATCTCTTCGGGCACGTTGAAATGCCCGATGTTGGTTGAGTTTCCAATGTCGTACCAGATCTTCAACGCGGGCGAGTTGACCGCTTCCAGGATTGCCAGGTTGTCTTTTGCGGAAATTGTGTTCTCGAAGCCAAGCACGATTCCCGTGTCTTGCGCCATGCGGCAGGCCTCCCGCAGCGGAGCGATGACAGCCTTTTGTTCCGATTCCTGTTCAATGGCGCAACGGTTGAAAAAGACCAGCATGAGGACATCCGCCCCTAGTGCTTGCGTGGCTGCTAATCCTTGCTTAATCCAGCGCAGTGCCGCAGTGCTGTTGTTTTTCAGGCAGTCGGTGTGCAGCACGTCCAGGTAGGTATTGGGCAAGGCGATTCCGCGCCGTTTGGCGGCTTCGCGGAAACGATTTTGGAGATTGGGATCTGAAAGTGGCAACTCTCCCGAAGCTCCTGGTTTTCCTAGCGTGACTTGCACACCCGCTAGTCCCAGATCTGCCGCCGCATCCACCGATTCCGGTTGCGATGCGTGACCGACAATGCCATCCATAATGCCGATACGCAGACCGTCCAGCGGTTTCACGAGCGCATGAGCGCCCAAGGCAGAAGCCGTCAGCGTACGGACGACTTCACGACGAGAGAAAGAGCGTGCCATGACCGGAAGAAGCACTAGTTGTATCATGCTTCGCTCAAATGAGAGTGAGAAGAGCCGACAGTTTTCCGCTTGATTTGGCCTACGAGTTGATCGGCCAGGCGGGTGGGCTCCGGCAGGCGATAGCGGGTTGTGAGTTTTAGGACCCACTTGAGCGCGGTTTGGAGGGAGATGCGGTGTCCCGGCGATATATACAAGGGGTTTACATTATCGCGGGTTCGCAGGACTGCTCCTATCGTTTCTCTTTTATGTACTAAGTCGCTGTAACTTCCTTTCGTTTGGGCGGGGTCGTCGGCTTTGCCGGTTAAACGCGTTTTCGCGCAGCCGATGGTTGGCAGATCATAGAGCACGCCGATGTGACAGGCAATCCCGAAACGTCTTGGGTGGGCAATGCCCTGCCCGTCACACATCACGAGATCGGGACGTATCGATAGCTGTTCAAGAGCGCGCATGATAGCGGGCACTTCCCGAAAGGAAAGCAGTCCCGGCACATAAGGGAACTGAACGGGTGTTTCCGCAGAGACAACTTGCTGTAATTTACCGGTGCTGACTTCCAGCAGGACAACCGCGGCGAAGGCTTGCGTGTCGTTGTAGGCCACGTCTATGCCAGCCACAATTTCTACCGGCTCAGGCAGATCATCTTCCGTGATTACTAACGCTGCTAGTTTTCTTTGCAGGGCGACGGCTTCTTCCGCCGAGAGGGTCCAGGGGTGGGATTGTACGGGCTGCATTCGTTCGCTAATCAATCTCCCGTTTCTATATAGGTTTTGGTACCATCGGATGAATCCTTTAAGCAAAGGAGCATCGGGAATGGTAGTTCGTCGTCAATTATCTCTTGATTGGTGGTCTGTAATCACAGCTTTGGTTGCTGCCCTGTTGATTAAGTCCGGCGTGCTTCCGCATATTCCTTGGTGAGGAAAAGCATGGCTACAGCTAATAATACGGCGGTTCGCTCGGGAGTAGAAACCCCGCACCTCCTGCAGTTAGTTCCGGGACTTCTTTTGCTGGCTGGCATTGGGTGGCTGGGCAAGCTAACTGAGAGTGGGATTGCCGCTTATGGCAAGGCTCATCATCTGCATTTGCCGAACATCGAGTATGTCCTGTGGGCAATTCTTTATGGCCTTTTGATTTCGAATACGGTTGGTATTCCTCGCGTGTGCCGCCTTGGGGTGGCGACGTATGAGTTTTGGCTGAAGCTGGGGATTGTTTTCCTAGGAGTCCGGTTTCTGTTGGGCGATGTTTTAAAGCTGGGCGGGATCAGCCTTGGATTTGTGGCGGTGGAGCTTGGCATTTCCATTACCCTGATGAGCTTTTTAGGAAGGTGGATGGGACTGAATCCGAAGCTGACCTCGTTGCTGGCGATTGGGTCTTCTATCTGCGGGGTATCGGCGATTATTGCGGCAAAGGGCGCGATCGAAGCGGACGATGAGGATGTCTCGTATGCGATTGGCGCGATCCTGGCGTTAGGCGCGTTCAGTCTGTTTGCTTTTCCGGCGATTGGACATGCGTTGGGGATGTCGGACCATGCTTTCGGATTGTGGGCGGGGCTGGCAGTTGATAATACGGCCGAGGCGACCGCCGCTGGCGCGCTGTATTCCGACACGGCTGCCAAATTCGCGGTGCTTGCGAAAACGACGCGGAATGCGACGATTGGTTTTGTGGTGCTGGCGTATGCCCTGATTTGGGCGCGCAAGAGCCAGAAGAGTTTTACCCAAAGCCGATGGGCGTTTCTGTGGAGCAAGTTTCCGAAGTTTGTGCTTGGTTTCTTGCTGATTTCTTTAGCGGCAACACTGGGCATGTTCACCAAAGGACAGATGGCGGATATTGCTAACTTGTCCCGCTGGGCGTTTCTTCTGACGTTTGCGGGAGTAGGATTGCAGACCAATATCCGGGAATTGCGAAGACAGGGACTGAAACCGTTGGCGGTGGGCGCGATTGGTGAAGCGGTGATTGCCGGATTGACGCTCGTGCTGGTCCTGGGCGCGTCGCGTGCGTTTACGATGTAACCCCGTTTTCCGTCCGCTAGGTTATACAACGATGCAGAGAGTAGCTTTTCGGAGTCGCGTTAGTCGGAATACCGATCCAGCAGCGGACCATCCTGTTACTTGAAGGCAGATCCGAACACTTACATAAGACACATAAGAGTTATTGTCCCTTGATGAGCTTGCTCCTCCGTTTCGGCGGACTATGGAACCATTATTAGCTGCCAGCCTGGGGCGCTGGCGTACTTTGAAGAAGGAGGCCCTGGACATCGCTTCGTCTTAAGAAAGGTGCTTTAGCGTCGGATCGTCCTACTCCGAACGTGCGCACTCGTCGTTCAGCTCGGAATACATTTGATTTCCAGTGGAAGAAAACGCCACATTCCATGCACAACGTAGGTTGTGTCCGGGTTGCCCCTGAGGGCGCAGCCTTCCTCCCGGTCTGTTGTGATCTGCTCATCGCGCTGTATATCCGCCATCGGGAACAATCACCTGCCCCGTCATGAATCCCGCTCCCGGACTGCACAGCCAGAGCACGGCGGAAGCAATCTCCTCCAGTGTGCCCAGCCGCCCCATCGGGATCTCTTTCATCACGGCGTTCATCGTCTCCGGTTCGTTCGCGAGCGCGTTCGCGACCATGGGAGTGTCCGTGGCTCCGGGACAGACGGCATTGATGCGGATACCCCGCGCTGCATACTCAAGAGCAGCGGTTTTCGTCAACCCGATCACGCCGTGTTTGGAGGCGGTGTATGCGCCTAGGCCCGCCGTGCCGACCAATCCACCTTGTGAGGAGCAGTTGACGATCGCGCCGCTTCCTCGTTCGCGCATGTGGCGGAGTTCATATTTCAGGCAGTTCCAGACACCCCGGAGATTAATCGCCATCACGCGGTCGAAGTCCTCGCCGAGAGCGTCGGCGGTTTCCGCAACGGGCACCTGAACGCCAGCATTGTTGAAGGCGAAGTCCAGGCGTCCCCAGGTCGAGAGGGTCTGCTGGACCATAGCAGCCACCTCACCTTCGTCAGCCACATTGCAGCGGATGGCGATTGCCTGACGGCCCACTGAGACCAGTTTCTCCACGGCAGAGCGAAGCGCACCCTCATCAATGTCGGCTAAGGCCACCGCCGCTCCTGCTTCCGCAAAAGCTTGCGCGGTAGCCAAGCCGATGCCAGACGCCGCGCCCGTTACCAAGGCGACCTGGTCTTGAAAGAAGAATTGCATGTCGAATCCCTGCTGTTCAGTCTCACACGCTGATGGGATCTGTGCGGGCACCCGTCTGTTCCTAGGCCGCACTTCCCGAGTGGATCGGCGGCGATATGGGAACTGAGATTGTGAAACACGGTTTTCGGAAACTGGCCAGCACCGCTGCCTTCACTCACATTGAGAACCTGTGGTTTACAAGCATTCATGATGCGAGTCAAGCATTTTTATGTAACACCGTAGAATTTACGGAGAGACAAAACCGCCCGTTGCTCACTTAGGGAAAAGCGAAGAGCAACGCAAGCCGGTCATGCCTGGACTGAGCAGGACACAGGGGCCTGCCACCCTTGCTGAGAGTGCAACATCGCGTTGAGGATAATAATGAGCTTTCGCATGCAAGCAACAATCGCGACCTTTGGGGGTTTACCTGCGGCTAATAAGTGCTGATAGAAATCTCGAATCTTGTCGTTCCAGCGCAGTCCCGAAACGACGGACATGTACAGCAGAGAGCGCAAGTAAGAACGCCCACCCCAAATGCGTCTGCGGCCTCGACACGTACTGCTGTCGTTGTTGAAGGGAGCCACACCCACGAGAGCTGCTGCCTGCTTGCCAGTAAGACTGCCCAGTTCCGGCAGATCCGCCAGGAGCGTGCTGATGAGCACGGAACCGACACCGGGAACTGTATCCAGAAGCTGTGCTTTCCGGCTCCACTCCGGATGCTCGTCCAGCATGGTCTGAATCTCGTGATCGATCTTGGTGAGCCGAGTTTCCAGGAAGCGCAGTATGGTCTCGATGTCGCGCTGCACAGCGCCGCTGGCAGACAGTCGGCGGTTGCGTTCCGCCACGAGCATCTCAACTAATTGACGGCGGCGAGCCACGAGCTGATTGAGCTCGATTGATTGCTGATCCGGGCTCGGCTTGGCTTCTGGCCGGACTGCTTCCCCAAAGTGTGCCAGGAGCTTGGCATCAATCGGATCGGTCTTGGCCAGCCTTCCGAGAGCTCGGGCAAAGCTGCGTACTTGCCGCGGATTGACGACGGCAACTGCTAGGCCCGCCTTCTTCAGGCTCAAAGCCACAGCGTTCTCATAGCCTCCTGTCGCTTCTAAGACAATCAATGAAGTCATCTGCTTCTTCAACGTCTTCGTTAACTGCTTGATACCGGTTGCGTCGTTAGCGACACTCCACGTCTCACCGGTCGGTCGGACTGCTACATCCAACTGTGCCTTGGAAACGTCTATGCCCACCCAGATATCACCCATGTTCACTCCTGTATGGCTCGGATCTGTG
>JBJMGL010000343.1:0-4596 GCA_045807985.1 Bryobacteraceae bacterium | reverse complement strand
CCCTCATCGGCTTCGACGGGATTCGGAGTATTCCTCTGAATGCGCATTAGTATCAGCTATTTTGTTTTGATCACTGTTGTGAAAAAACCGGAGAGGGTCTTGTCTCTCCGGTCTATAAAGCTTGATTTCTGCCTTATTTAGGCTTCTCTTAAAAACAGAGTGGATTATTCGAGCAACGTTTAGGTAATAAGGGCCAGTTCAGCAACGGGAAACCGGGCAAGATGCTGCTCGAGAGCAGGAGGCAATGCTCCAAAGCGCTTTTCGAGCAATCGCTTTACAACTGATAAACCTTCTTGCTCCATACCCTTTTGTAAGCCTTGCCGAATAGCAGGACCAAAAGCACGATCTCACGGGCAAAGCGCCCGAACAAGCGGTAAACGCGCAGGGAGTATTCCGCCATGCGCAAGGCCATTAGAGAATCATTGGTGCTTTGCAGCTCAATATGAATGAGTTCGCTATCAGCACTTTCGCCGAGCAGATCCACGCGCATCTGCTCCACCTTGGGAAGCTCCATATTATGCCAGCGCGCTATGGCAGTACCAGCGACCTGCTCAATGATCGAATTGCGCGAGTGCTGTAAAAGAGTTTTTAAAACAGTGTCGTATTCGTGCAAAGTTTTTCCGGAGTTGCGGTTGCTTCCGCAGCTCCGTATCAAATTTGGCACAACTATCTTTAGGACACGAAGGTTATACCGTAGCGCTTGGCCACACTCACAATTTTGGCCAGCGTGGGAGGAGCTTTGAGCTTGGGTGAAGCGGGTCCCGCGGCTGGTTCGCCCATTTCCCGGAAATAGCCTTCAAAGCCGCCGGGTGTAATGTAGACAAGCCCTCGCGCATGGGATGACAGGATCTTGAAAGTATGCGGGACATTTCGCGGCAGGAAATCGGAGTCGCCGGGTTTCAGGATTAATTCTTCTTCGCCACGGTATACCTTTAGCTTGCCTTCCAGCAAGTAGAAGAATTCGTCTTCGTGCGTATGGATATGCATCGGAGGTTCCCCGCCGGGTGATCCGCTAAATTCAATCAGCGCGAACTGTCCATTAGTGTCTTGAGAATCAGCGTGAATCGTCATAAATCCGCCCATATACCAAAGGGAGCGGCCAGAGCGCGGGTCAGAAGGGGTATTTTCGAATGAAAGAAGGGCGGTTGCCATGAATATTGCCTCGCTATACTACGCGGAGCCGCGAGGCAATTTGGATCAAGATAATCAATTAAACGCCCGCATTGCGGAGCATTTCACGCTTCAGGAAGGCTTTCGCCATGACCCAGTCCCGCTTTACGGTAGCGGTTGAGATTTGCAGGACGTCCGCTGTTTCCTCAATGGTGAGTCCAGCGAAATATCTAAGCTCCACGATGCGGCTCTGCTGCGGGTCGGCGCGGGTCAGCGCGTCCAGAGCATCATTCAATGCAAGCAAGTCCAGATCCTTTTCGTCGACCGGCGTAATGGATTCATCCAGCGACAGTTTGACATTGTTTCCGCCCCGTTTTGCCGCGATTTTGGCGCGAGCATGATCCACCAGGATGCGCCGGATCAGTTCAGCAGCCAGCGCGAAAAAGTGATTGCGGTTCCGCCACTGCACTTCGCGCTGATCAATCAACCGCAGATACGCTTCATGAACAAGCGCCGTTCCTTCCAGCGTATGACCTGCTCTTTCGCGCCGCAGGTACGATTTCGCCAGCTTGCGAAGTTCGTTGTAAACCAAAGGCGTCAGCGCATCAAGAGCCTCGCGGTCGCCCTGTCCCCATTTTGCCAGCAGCACCGTTACTTGTTGTAAATTTTCCGCCATCCGTCTATCTCTTAACGAGAGCTTGCCTCGCTTTCACTGGTCTCTTTTATTAACACAACATCAGCAGTTGTCAAGCCGCGCGAATACACCAGCTTGCCATCTTTTGACCAATCAAAGGAATAGATAGTTCCGGAAGTGAAATTGGTCAGCCGATGAGGTGCGTGCCCATTCACGGGTTGAATCCAGATATTCGTGACGCCATTGGCGTGGTCCAGATAGGTGATGGCATCTCCCGAGGGAGTCCAGTGAACTGTAGTATCTGGATATGTCGCCGGAGCTGGATCAAATACGCGGAGAGGCTGGCCGCCATCAGGACTGAAGATGGCTAATTGCCAATGCGGATTTTTCACGGTGCTGCTCCACCAGGACGCAATCTTACCGTCTTTCGGTGAGACTGCCGGGTGCATTGTCAGGGATGACGTCAGCCGTATCGGAGATCCTCCCTCCAGAGGCGCTTTCCAAGTATTGTAAGAGCCGTTTAAATCAGTCTGATGATACAGTACGAACTTGCTGTCTTCCGTAAACTGCGGCCAGTTACCATCCCGCGAACTTTGACTTAACTGTTTCGGGTTGTTTCCATCCGCTTCCGCGCGCCAGATCTGCCAGTTCCCGCTCCGGTTTGAGTGGAATGCGATGAATTTGCCGTCGGGAGACATCACTGGCGCATAACTTCTTCCCGCACCAGAGGTAAGCTGCCGTTGACCGCTTCCATCGGCATTCATGATCCATAGATCGGCTGATCCTGTGGCGTCAGAAGCATATAAAATCCTGCCATCCGGCGTCCAGGAAAGATCGAAATACCGTCCGCTTCCCGGCGTGATTTGGGCGGGGTGCATGGCATCGGCTGGATTCAGCACGTAGATATTCGATAGAGTCTGAATCTGCACGGAAACCATTTCAGCAACTTTCGCGGCGATATTAACGCTCACGTAGTTATCGAGATCGTTTCCAATGCGCCTGCTCCTGCCGCCTCGCAGCGGCAGATACCAAATTTGCTGAAACGAGGAATCTCTTTCCTGACCCACAACAGCCAGAGCGGAATCATCTCCGGTCCAGGCAATATGCTGAACCCCTTGCCAGCGGGGCGATGAAACGTTCTTCACGGCGCCTGTGCTTGCATCAATCAGGTAGATACGTATCAGAAAGCCCTTCTGATCTCTTTCCTCCGCCGCATACGCAATGGTGCGCCCACCGGACGACCATGCGGGCATGCAGATCCAGGCGAATCGCTGAGGATACTTGTAAGTCTTGAGACGCCGTTTGGAACCTGTTTTCAGATCATGTATCCACAATTCATCCAGCTCGTCAATCCTTTCGATGGTCGCGGCCTGACTTCCGTCCCTGGCCATGGTTCCGCCCCCAGCGAATGGTCCTAAAACCTTCTGCGGCGCTCCACCCGACAGGGGCTCAACAAACAGCCGGCGATCCAAAGGCTGTCCAGACTCGTAGTTCACGAAGCTGATCGCCTGGCCGTTGCGGGTGAAATCAAGTCCGCCGACAGTGCCCTTGAGATGCCCGATCATCGTCGTTGTTCGCGCTGTTGAAAGGTCACGCAATAAGAGCGAAATATTCCCGCTTTCCAGCACTGTGTATGCCACATATCGGCCATCAGGGCTGATCGTCGCCGCACCGGCGGTGCCGTTTGACGTTAGCCTTGTGATCTTTAGATTTTCGAACTGTCCCTCACGGTGTTGTCCCTGCCAGAGGGCCAGCCCCACGACAGCAGCCAGAACGCAAGCGAGCAATACGGAAGCAGCGATAGAGATAAATTTCCGGCGCGGCGTGATGCCCGTGATTTCACTCCGCGCTTCATTCGCGGGAGGAGGCTGGATCGCCTCTACCAGCTTCTTAAAGCGTGGACTGTTCCGCAAAGGGTCCCAGCGCGGCTCCACTGCGATCCAGCAAACCCACCAATCGTTATCTGTATACGACTGCTCCAGACATTTGAGCGCCCCGTTGACATCGCCAATGGCGAGGAAAGCGGCAGCCCGGTAGTAGCCGGATACGTATTGCACCCGCGCCGCCTCTTCAATTTCTTCCAGCAGCACAACGGCCGTTTCCCGGTTTCCGGCCGCCGCTTCCGCCTGTGCCAGCCCGGAGAGCGCAGACGGGTTGCGTCCGCTGATCTCGACGGCCCGTTTGGCCGCTTCGAGCGCTTGCGTTAAGTTGTTTGATGCGAGATAGCACCAAGCCAGCATTTCCTGGACAACCGCCGAGTTTCGCAGCTCCCGCGCCGCTTGCAGCAGAAGTTTGATGGCTTTCTCAAATTGGCGCGCGTTGTAATGAACGAAGCCTAAAGCAGCCACGATCACCGGGGAGTTAGGCTCGACTTTACAGGCCCGCTCCAAATTGGCAATGGCCAGTTCGTGTTGGTTCTGCGCGGAGTTCAACAGGCCAAACCAGTGGTGCGCGCTGCCGTAATCAGGGTTGCGAATAATGGCTAAGTTGAACTGCTGCTCGGCTGCCGCATAATCGCGGTTATAGGCCCACAGCGCGAATCCCAGAGAAGCGTGCGCTTCTCCCAAGGAAGGATCGAGCCGCACGGCTTGTTTGGCTGCTTCAGCAGAAGCGGCAAAGCTTTCGGAGGGCGGCAGGCCGCCCCACAGCCCGAGCCGAAGGTAGTAATCAGCCACACCGGCATGCGCCCGGGCATAGTTCGGGTCCTCCGCAATGGCCTGCTTAAAGCAGACCAAAGCTTTCGTCAGTTCCTCCGGATTGGCAGCACTCCGGCTCCAATGCCAGCGTCCGCGCAGGTAAGACTCATGCGCTTTCCCGTTTGATGTTAAGTTTTTATTGTAGTGTTAGAGTTT
>JBJMGL010000342.1:0-2025 GCA_045807985.1 Bryobacteraceae bacterium | reverse complement strand
GGCTGTACCTTGATCCTTTGCTCATAAACCTGCGTAAATGGCGCATGCAGCGCCCGCATATCGTCGTCACCCGTGCTGCACCTGAACGACTAGTATTTTTATTTCCATGGGATTTTGTCTCGGTAGCGCATAGACAAGAAAGAATCTATGGCGACGAGGCGGATGATGCACGGAATGCGGCAGTCCAACTGCCGGATGCCCAGCCTGACTCTACTCCGGACAGCCCAGCTGCCAAGCGTAAGCGACCTTTCCAGTCAATAGCAAAGCGTGCTCGCACTGCGCGGAAAGCCGACACTGCCTCAAGGCTTAGCGGACCTCCGGACGGGATCGAGGCAGGGCGGCCGATCACCGTGAACTCCTGGTTGCCTCCAGACGAAATCTATAGTCGCCTTCGTGCGCTTCAGCCGGCGTCGCTGATCGGTTTCGCAAGCACACTGGCCAATCTTGCGCGGTGGATGTTAGCGTCACGCGCGTCCCTGTCATCGGTCAAGAATATCTGGACAACGTCGGAGGTCCTATCTCCAGAAGGCGCCGATGTTATAAGGAATGCTTTCTGTTGTGAGCCACTAACTATTTACGCGAGTAATGAATTTGGCTTCATGGGATGGCAGAAGGCCACAGGCGGTCCGATCCTCTTGGAGTCCGACCGGCTTCACTTCAATTATCTACCCTTGCCTGGAGCGCATCCAGATGGACACGCCTCCCGGTGTTTGATAGTAACCGATCTGCTCAACGACACCACTCCGTTAATTAGGTACAACATTGGTGACGTGGCAACGCCGATTGATCGGGTGGTCTTACCGCTCCGTGATACGGCCCATGGCGGCGTCCAGCGCAGAAATGAAAAAATAGAACTCGATGCGTTGACTAATTTAGAGGGTAAAGAGACAGATATCGTGACTTCTACCTCCGGAGAGGTGGTGTCAGCCTTTCGAGTCCTTGCTACTATAAGAGATACCCTCCCGACAGTGCAATACCGATTCGTCGCAATCGGCGGATGCGAGTACGTTTTACAATATAGGCCGAGCCAATCGATTGGTCAAGATGATGTTGACCGAGTCAGAATTTGCCTCCAAGAGATTCTTGGCGAGGATGCCTTGATACACCTACAACAAGTAACAGAAATCAATCGCGAGGCTTCCGGAAAAATTCGACCCCTAATAAACCTTAGCAACATACAACCTGTAAGAAGAATCAGCTTTACACAAGATCTGGGGCTAGACCAGATTGTGCAAACTGACATACGGTTTATTGCTAAAACATTCATTTGCGACCAATTAAGCGCGATTTCGGGGGCTCCGTTTAGTTCTACTACCGAAGAGGATGCGGAGCTTTATAGGGACCTTGGTATAGACTCGCTACGATTTTTGCACCTCCTATTAGCTATCGAAAAGCATGCTCAGGTTCGGATAGATGATGAAGATCTACTCGAGGCCGAGTTGGTCACCTTCGGAGACCTGATCGATTTCGTTTGCGCAATGATCACGCGGCAGGGAAAGCAGATGTCCGCTGCGCCACGCAGGACGGCCTGACATGAAGGCGCTGTATGATGCGGAATGGGTTCCAAACTACTGGTGTAACTTTTTGCATGATTGGCCCCGACATGCGGCTCCGGCTTTTGCCCCGCTCAAAGCCATCCATCGCGTTGCGGCTCATGGTGTTCGGGTGGCTCCGCAGCAACCTATGGCGCTACTGCGGCAATCGACGGATGCATCCGAAGCGTTTGTAGAAATTCCGGCTTCAGTCCACCAGGAGTACACGAGATATAGGCCCACTCCATTGCGAAGGGCAACTAACTTCGAACGGTTGCTGGGAGGGAAGGGAAAAATTTTTTACAAATACGAGGGCGGAAATGTTTCAGGCAGCCATAAGCTTAATTCTGCGCTTGCGCAGGCGTTTTATTATAAAAGTGCGGGCATCACCCACCTTGTAACAGGAACTGGAGCTGGACAGTGGGGATCTGCACTAGCTTATGCGTGTAGCAAGTTCGAGCTTAAATGCACTGTGTTTATGGTGGGTGTGAGT
>JBJMGL010000341.1:0-6261 GCA_045807985.1 Bryobacteraceae bacterium | reverse complement strand
TACAGCAGAAGAAGCGATCCTTCAAAGCAGGCCAGCGATGGCGTACGGGATGCGAAGGCCGGATCAGCGTCCTCAAGCGACGGCACGGACTGAAGCGATGTCTGTATCGCGGGCTGGACGGCATGAAACGATGGGTCGGTTTAGGCGTGATCGCCGACAACCTGATCAACCTGGGGACTCACCTGGCCAATTGAGCCGCCCAGCTCCTGGCCAAAACACCCCAAGGTCGAAAAAGCCGATCCCCCACCATAATTCCGTATGTAATATACCTTCGAGTGACTTTGACACATCTCTGAAACGGGCTCCATCCGGAGAAAGCAATTTTGCGCCGGAAACTAGCTAGAGGTACAGGCTCATCCGAACCTCACCGCCGCCATGCCAGAATCTCTCCTCCAGCAGCAAGCCCGCCATTATGAACAGTTCCGTTGCATCGGCGCTAATTGTGAAGATACTTGCTGTGATGGCTGGCAGGTGAGCATCGATCGAAAGACTTACGAGAAGTATCAGCAGTGCTCCGATCCTGTGCTGCGCCCCCAGCTCCAGCAATGGGTCCAGATTCAACCAGCGGCTACGAGTGAGAACACTTTCGCCAAGATTGTCCTTACCGGGTCGAGATGCCCGTTTCTTTCCGAAAAGTTGTGCTCCATTCAAAAGCAGTTGGGCGAGGATCACCTCGGAAAGACCTGCGCGACGTTTCCGCGCATTAACAACCAGGTGGCCGGAGTCGTTGAAAGATCGTTGGATTTGTCCTGTCCGGAAGCTGCTCGTCTGTTGCTGACTGATCCCAGTCCAGCCTCTTTCCATCAGGTTGAACCCGGGCTTAACGGGTGCCATACCGTCGATAGCGGTCCCGATCAGGCGAGCCCTTACTTCTGGGAAATCAGGTCGGCCCTTCTTTCGCTACTGCAAAACCGCAAGTATTCCGTGGCGAAGCGCCTCCTTCTGATGGGGCATGTCTGTGACAAACTCAGCGAGCTTGCCAGGAACGGCCATGATCTGTTGACACCACAGGTACTGGAGGGATTTTTATTTGGAATTGATGCCGGTCTTTACGATGCTCATCTGCAGGCGTGTTCCGCCGATGCCGCCGATCAGTTGAATACCGTCCTCCAACTCATGGCGGCACGCATTCAGCTGGACTCTACGCCGCAGCGCTATCGGGATCTTTATCAGGAGTTCGTGGACGGCCTTCAATTAAAACCGGAGCTGAGCCTGAACGAATGCAGCAACCGTTATGCTCAAGCTTACACGCGCCAGTACGCGCCCTTTCTGGCAATGCACGAGCACATGCTGGAGCATTATCTGGTGTACTACGCGTATAAAACGCTGTTTCCCTTTGGCTCCAAAGCGCTGAATGCCTCTCTGCCGGAAGATCACCGGCAAAATTCATTTACCGCGCACTATCTGCTAATGGCATCTTACTTCGCCATGGCTCAAAGCTTCATGATTGGTCTGGCTGCGGGCTACGGCCCGGATTTTGGCCCAGATCATGCCATCCGGTGCATTCAATCCTGCGCGAGAACGCTGGAGCACTGCACATCGTACCCGTCGCAGGTGCTGCAGATCCTTTCGGCCAAAGGCATCGAGAGCGCGGCGGGCATGTCGGTTTTAACACAGAATCCGCGGTACCGCGAGCAGGCGTTCGAGCAGAATCTCTCATTCGTCGTGGCGGGCGCTGGCCGATAAGGCTCTTGTCCACCCAATTTTGTCGTTGGGTGATTGCTGCCTAAATTTTCTCTTGCATTGACTTCGACGGACGGCTATAGTGGTTGAATTGGGGTTGTCCCGTTTCACTTCCATGCGCATGAATGCAGACAGCACGTTCAGCCTCTCCGCTCAAGAGCGGAGTAAGGATCGAGCTGTTGTTGCGTTCCCCGCTGCGGTCGTTTCCGTCAACATGCGTCAGCGCAGTTGATGCTTTTCTTCCAGCCGTAGCGAATTCCTTCTTTTTAATTGATTTGGCCTATGGTGCCTAGCTCTCTGGGTGAGCAGTCTATGAGTACACAGATACAAGAGATACGGCAGCCGCGTTCTCCGTTCTGGCGATCCGTTGCGGAGGCCGTTCGCGGCACGCACCAGGACTTTACCGCGGGTCCCATTAGCCGCGCCATCCTTTTACTGGCGACGCCGATGGTGCTGGAAATGTTAATGGAGTCTCTGTTTGCCATTGTGGATATGTTCTGGGTCACGCGTCTCGGCGCGGATGCGGTGGCCACCATCGGGCTGACCGAATCGATGCTCACCATTTTGTTCTCGGTTGCGTTCGGCGTGAGCCTGTCCACGACAGCGATGGTCGCGCGCCGGATTGGTGAAAAGGACGGCGTAGGCGCAACGACGGCGGGCGCGCAATCGATTCTTCTTGGCTCCGTGATGGCGCTGGCCATGGGGGTACCCGGATTTCTGTTTGCGCCGCAACTGTTGTCGCTGATGGGCGCTTCCTCGCAACTGGTCGCCAGCGGTCAACACTACACGGCGGTTGCGTTTTCCAGCAGCTTGATTATTATGCTGCTGTTTCTTAATAACGCAATTCTTCGCGGAGCGGGCGATGCCGCTGCCGCTATGCGCGTGCTTTGGCTCTCGAACCTCATTAATCTCCTGCTGGACCCGTGCTTCATCTTCGGGCTGGGGCCGTTTCCGGAATTGGGAGTGACGGGCGCAGCCGTATCCACGCTCATAGGACGAAGCTCGGGCGTTCTTTATCAGTTCTGGTTGCTGGCGCGTCCCAACGGCCGTATCACTATACGCCTTGCTGATTTGCGGATTGTGCCTCGTGTAATCACCTCACTGGCCCGCGTGTCGGCCACCGGTATCGCGCAGTTTGCCGTGGGGCACACCAGTTGGGTTGTGCTGGTCCGCATTGTCAGCTCATTTGGAGCCGCTGCCGTGGCGGGCTACGCGATTGGCATTCGTGTTTTCCTGTTCGTGTTGCTTCCGTCCTGGGGACTGAGTGGAGCCGCCGCCACCATGGTGGGACAGAACCTCGGCGCAGGCAAACCGGAGCGGGCGCAACGCGCCGTTTATCTGACCGGTTTTTACAACATGCTCTTTCTGGGCTTGGTGTCGGTCGTGTTTATTGCTGCTCCGCATGCCATTATTGACCGGTTCACGACTGATTCCAGCGTGGCGCCATATGCCGTGGATTTTCTGCGAATTATCGCGTACGGCAATCTGATTTATGCGTTTGGCATGGTAATGGTGCAGGCGCTGAACGGCGCGGGCGACACCGTGACCCCTACGCTGATTAATATTGTCGGCTACTGGTGCATCGAGGTACCACTCGCGTATCTGCTGGCGTTTCGATGGAACCTGCAAGTGCGCGGTGTCTTCATCACGATTCCAATAGCGCAGCTTGTCATTACTCTGATCAGCCTCGGTGTGTTTGTTCGCGGCGGCTGGAAACGGAAGAAAATTTAATTACTCCGTGCGGAGGGCTTCCATGGGGTCGATTGTCGCGGCGCGCCGGGCAGGCAGAAAAGCGGCGAGCGTGGCGGCGAGGAGGAAGAGAGTGGCCACAATTACTGCTACGCCTCCGTCGGTTTCTTTCACTCCGTAGAGGAGTGTGCGGACCACTCGGCCAATGAGGAGGCTGGCGGCCCAGCCTCCGAGGAGTCCGGCGAGAACCAGAATGATGACTTCGCTCATGGTAAGGGCGTAGATGCGCTGTCGGGTGATTGCGTGCTGCGCACCAGGAAAAAGTGGAGTAGGGCGGAAGCACTGTATAAAGGAGATAGACCATATTGGCCTGTGGGAGCTTGAGCGAGTTGTTTCGGGCATCTCTCACGATGCCAATTACGGTGTACTTCACGTCACGCCATTGGATTTGCCTGCCGATAGGACTTTCTCCCGGCCAGGCTGCTTTGGCTGCTGATCCGGAGATGATGGCAGTTTTCTCGTTGCGATCACGGTCTTCAAAAAGCCGCCCAGCTACGAGTTTTTCGCGAATGGTTTCGAAATAGCCGGGACTTATCCAACGCATGTTGGACAAAGGAGGGTTGTTATTCGGCCGGTCGGTTCGAAAGATACCATCGATCCAGGCTTCACCTTCCAGCGGCATGGCGCTTACTAGCCCTGCCGATTGCACAACCGGAAGTGTTCGAAGTTTGTCGAGCACCGCATCATCGAAGGCGATGCGGTGCTGGTCCCTGGCATAGCTGTTTCCCGAAAGATTGACTTCCGCAATTATTACATGGGCAGTGTCGGACCCTTTGTTGCTTCCCAACAGGTGTAATAGGTTTTTCGCAAAGAGGCCGGTGATGAGCAATAGCGCGGTACACAGGCAGAAGCATTTCGACTTCCTGGACCTCGCCACCTGTCTTCTGTTGGGAAGGGAAGGCGTTCAGCACATTCCGTTTGGGAAAACGAAAGCTTTGGGGGCAGGACGCCGACTATTTCACGGGGGATACCCGCCAATCGCACGGTCTTACCAATGACATTGGGGTCGCCACGGAATAAGCTTTGCCAGAGGCTGTCTGTAATAATCGCGACGTTGTCGTGGCCTTTCAGGGCGTCGTCGGGCCGGAAGTTTCGGCCCAGGAGCAGCGTTGCCTGGAGAATATCCAGCAGGTTCGGAGCGGTTCTGACGATACCAATGAGACGGGGATGCTCGGTAGCGCCTAACGCTACACCGTTGGCACCTCCACGTACCAAGGTCAGACTGCTCAATGAACCGGCGGATCCTGCCACATCGCTGTATGGCGCGGGTTGGGACCAACGTAGCCGCTACCAAGGAAGTTAACCCGCTCCCAAAGCACGACCAGTTGTCCGCTATTGCGGTAGAACAACGGTTCCAGAACGACGGAATTCAATACCGTGAAAACGGCTGTGCTACCACCAATGCCAAGAGCTAGTGTCAAGATAGCCATAAACGTAAAGCTGGGTGCTTTGCGCAATTGACGTAGAGCGTAGCTGAGTTCTTTCCAGAGCATAACTTTACTATTCCTTATTTGCCGGTATAGCCTAGCAGCCTTCCCAGCGCAACTACCGCCGCCGAGCCCAGCACCACGGATAACGGCGGAACCTTTCCCGACCACAGCGAGGCAAAAGCAACAATCACAAGGCCAGGATCATGCAGGGGCATTGTAATCACCACCTTCACCAGCGCTGCCGCCAGTAAACCCACCACAGAAGCATTGATACCGGCAATGGCGGAACGCGCTCGTGCCTGCTCCCGCATATACTGCCAGTAAGGAGCAACAACAATCACCAGAAGAATACCTGGCAAAAACAGCGCTATCAAACATATCAGCGCTCCAACAATCTTTCGGTTGAGCGGGCAGCAGGTAACCGAGATAGGCGGCAAACGTGAACAAAGGACCAGGAACCGTTTGAGCCGCTCCATATCCGGTCAGAAAGTCCGCTTCACTGATCCACCCGGGGCGCACAACTGTTTCTTGAAGCAGCGGTAACACCACATGACCGCCACCAAACACCAGCGCTCCTGATTGGTAAAAGGCGCGGACGACGTCCATGCCGCCGATAAAACTGAATTGCGACAAGACTCCAACAGAGATGAATAGGAGCAGGGCAACCATAGCTACGCTCCTCCGAACGGGTAAAAAGAAGCCTGAAGGCGGAGTGGCGCGGCCCTTCGTTAAAAAGAAAGCCCCCGCTGCCCCAGCCAAGAGAATCGCTAGAATCTGAGCGGTTAAAGCAGGCCACCATAGAACAAGAACCAAAGTACACGCTGCCAATATCGAGCGCAGCAAATCCGGGCTTAGTTGACGGTGCATGAGCCGGACTGCATTGGCAACCACAGCGACAGCGGCAAGTTGTAGGCCACGCATGGCGGCTTCAGCCAGGGAATCCTGAAGGAGATTGACTCCCGCAGCCAATGAGATAAGAAGCACGGCGGAGGGCAGCGTAAAACCAAGCCATGCCTGCAGCCCACCCCAAAACCGCCGCGCACAACACCAAGCAGAAAACCTGCTTGACTGCTGCCTGGTCCCGGGAGCAGTTGAGTCAACGCAATGATCTCACCTAAATCACTTTCTTTCAACCACTGCTGTCGACGTACGAACTCTTCGTGAAAGTAGCTCAAATGCGCCGCTGGTCCGCCAAACGAATAACATCCCAGTTTCAGAAAGGTTAAAAAGATCATGTTTGGAAAAAGCTGGCTCTTCACCCAGCGATTAATGCGGACCTTGCCGGATACTTGGTGCCCGTCAACGCGGACGCTCCAGAAATAGATATAAGCTGGCTCGAAGAACCCGACTACCGCTTCAACTCGCTCGGATGCCGCGGCGTGGGCGAGATTGGTATTAC
>JBJMGL010000340.1:0-7959 GCA_045807985.1 Bryobacteraceae bacterium | reverse complement strand
CGGCTTGGCAAGAATTCAGGGCGCTTTCATGCCGCTCCTGCAGGCATTAATCGGTATTACATTTCTGCTTGTCTTATGGGCTGGCGGGCGGCAATTAATGCAAGGACGAATCAGCCTGGGCAGTTTTGTCATGTTCAACACTTACATGGGCATGCTGATTTGGCCGATGATCGCGTTTGGCTGGGTGGTGAACCTGATGCAGCGCGGGACAGCGTCCTTGAACCGCATCAACGAGATCCTTCATGAGCGCCCGAGCATCGCCCGGCCAGGGGGAGAATCGTTCCATCCCTCCGAATATTCAGCTGAGATTGGCTTTCGCGGCGTTTATATGCGCTTTGGCGAACGGACAGCGGTGGACGACGTTAGCCTCTCCATCCACTCTGGAGAAACGATTGCCGTTGTCGGACATACCGGAAGCGGTAAAACTACTCTAGTAAACCTGATTGCCCGTATGATGGACCCATCGAATGGAACAGTCACTTTCGGCGGTGTGGACCTCCGCCAGTTTGATCCGGAAGAATTGCGGCGGCAGATTGGTTTCGTTCCACAGGAGACATTTCTTTTCAGCGCAACTCTGGCGGAGAATATTGCTTGGGGTGTTCCTGATGCTTCGGTCGAGCAGATTCGTTGGGCTGCGGATGTGGCAGGGCTGACAGCCGATATCGAGGGGTTTCCGAACGGACTGGACACTGTCATCGGAGAGCGCGGATTGACGCTTTCAGGCGGCCAAAAACAACGGACGGCAATTGCACGGGCCATTCTGCGCAATCCTCGTATTCTGATTCTGGATGACGCGCTTTCCAGTGTTGATACTGTTACAGAAGAGAAGATTTTGAGCGGCTTGGCAAACGTGATGCGAGATCGCACGACCATCTTAATTTCCCATCGCGTGTCCACCGTTCAGAATGCTGACCGCATTGTCGTGTTAAGCCATGGCAGTGTGGTAGAAATTGGTACGCACGAGGAGTTGCAACGGCGAGGCGGATATTATGCCGAGTTGTACCAGAAGCAACTGCTCGAAGAAGAACTGGAGGCAATCTAAATCTATGTCCGATTACAAGTTAAGCAGACGCAACCTGTTAAGGGCCGTTCCTGTTCTGGGAGCAACGGCGCTTGTCCCAAAGATTTTGAGCGCGCAAGAGTATCGTATCGGAGGCGCTGATATCAAGCTCGGGGTCGCTTCCTACTCATTCCGGAAATTCTCCAGGGCGCAAGCGATTCAGATGATGAAGGAGCTAGGGACTCCCTATCTGAACGTGAAGGATTTTCATCTGAAGCTGGACAGCACTCCGGAAGAGATCGATGCCGCGAAGAAGGAGTTTGCGGATGC
Organism: Bryobacteraceae bacterium; assembly: GCA_045807985.1. Taxonomy (GTDB): domain Bacteria; phylum Acidobacteriota; class Terriglobia; order Bryobacterales; family Bryobacteraceae; genus Bog-105. The sequence continues at coordinate 6,629 of JBJMGL010000340.1, read as the reverse complement.
GGGTATTGTCCTGGTCGGCTGCGGAAATGTCAGTTTCCAAAAGAACGACGAAGCAGATATTCGCAGCAAGTTTGAATACGTGAAACGAGCCGGGTTTCCGCTCATCGTGTGCGCTCCAACGGCGGAAACACTGCCGAAACTTGAGAAGTACGTAAAAGAGTACAACATCAAGATTGCTGTGCATAATCATGGGCCGGAGGATAAGCACTTTCCTACTCCGCAGAGCGTCTTGCAAGCGGTCAAAGGCATGGACCCGCGGTGCGGACTATGCATGGACATCGGGCACACATCGCGCACCGGCGCGAATATTGTGGAGTCGATTGCGGAGGCGGGACCACGTTTGCTGGATATGCACGTCAAGGATTTGGCTGACCCAATGGCAAAAGACAGCCAAGTACCGGTAGGCGATGGCAAATTGCCGATTCGGGAGATCTTTGCGCAACTGGTCAAGATGAAGTACAACGGCTGCGTTAATCTGGAATACGAAATTCAGGAAACAGATCCACTGCCGGGCATGAAGAAGAGCTTCTCCTATATGCACGGTATTCTAGCCAGCGTGCAAAAAACTGGCAAGTCTACTTCTTGATTAGCGCTCAGCCACGGTTGTCACAGCGACCGTGGCAGTAGAAGTCTCTAACTCAGGAATCTCAATAAGGGTTTTTGTGCCTTCGCCGGGTTTACTATCGACTGTTATGCGATAGCGACGGCCAAATATAACACGAAGACGCTCGTTCACGTTTGTTACGCCAATTCCGCCTTTGTCCGCGAATAAGTTAGCAAGCTTCTCCTCTTTCATGCCAAGTCCGTCGTCCTCAATGGAGATGTAGAGCCGGGTATCTTGCAGCCACGTACAGAGCCGGACGGTGCCGCCTTCCACCTTGTTTGAAAGGCCATGCTTGATGGAGTTCTCGATAATGGGCTGAAGAATCATGCTGGGCACCAGGCGGTCCAGAGTCCTGTCGTCAATTTCCTTCTGGAAGCGCAGCTTGTCTCCAAAGCGCACCATTTCGATCGCAAGATAGTCATCGATAAATGAGATCTCTTCACGCAACGGCGATAGGTTGTCTGTTTTGCGCAGGAGACGCCGGAGAATGTGAGACAGCTTGTAAATCATGGAGCGAGCGCGGTCAGGGTCCAAACGAATCAGAGTGGAGACTGAGTTAAGAGTGTTGAATAGAAAGTGCGGATTGATTTGATTAGTAAGAGCGGCTAAGCGAGCTTCTGTTAGCCGGACACGTTGCGCTTCGAGCTGCTTTTCAGTACGGAAACTGCTCCAAATCCTGATAGGAAGTGAAACAGAAAACAAGGTAGTCGCAGCGCAGGCGACAAAGATCCCGATACTGAGATGCGGCATGCGCTCAAAAAGGAAAAAAGTGTTGTGGACCGGGAAGGTCTCAAACACGGCCCAGCGCAGTATTTCCGTGATCACCACGATGGCGTTACAAACAACGTTGAAGGCAGCCAGCTCGACCACCCGGCGCTGAATCGCATTGCGATTCAACCGCAGGACTTGGCGGAGGAGCCGGTACAGGTTGAGATCGACAAAGGGCGAAAAAGACCAGACATCCTCTTTTTCGGGCGCAAGATCGTGCATGAGAGCGCCTAAAATACCAGCTGCCGCAAAGAGCGGCATGGACATAAATTTTCCGACAGACATGTCAGGCACTGAGACACACAACCCGGTAATAAGCCCAGTGACATATCCACCCAACATACCGGCAATTTGAGCGCCTTCGAGCGCCAAGTCTATGGCCTGATACTGATTGTGGCCCAGAATGCGCACACCGGCGCTAGCGCCAAAGATAATGGCGAACACGAAGGCAAGCTGCAGGCGTTCGGCAACCGTGCGTTCGTCGCGCAGGAGTATTTTCTGGATACGAGCAAACCGCATCAGTATGCTCGCAATGGAGGCAGAAACCGCCACTTTGACGAGAAGGGCGGCGAGCTGCTGTTGTTCAAGCATGGATACAAAGCGTCAGAACGCGAGTAGGCAAACAGGTTACGGCTTCTATAATAGTGATTTCATTGTCCCAACACGATTTCAAATTAAACAAAGTTGCCGAAGCTGATTTTCCGAGCCGATTCGGGCGTTTTCGAATTTATGGCTTTGAGGGTGTTCGTCCGGAGGAAACGGAAGAGGCGGTTGTTCTCAAGCTGGGTGATCTTTCGGCTGCATCGGGTCCGTCCCTGGTGCGTATTCACTCGCAGTGCTTAACGGGCGATGTATTTCATAGCCTTCGTTGTGATTGCCGCTCACAGTTGGAGTTAGCGCTAGATCAGATCGTCCGTGAGGGACGCGGGCTTCTGATTTACGAGCACCAGGAGGGTCGGGGGATTGGCCTTCTCAATAAGTTACGCGCCTATGAACTGCAGGACAACGGCCTCGATACGGTGGAAGCAAACGAAAAGTTGGGATTCGAAGCCGACCTGCGAGATTATGCCTTGCCAGCCGCCATTTTGCAGTACTTTCAAATCAAGCAAGTGCGCTTGCTGTCCAACAATCCTGATAAAGTCGCCGCGTTGGAAAACGCTGGAATCCAAGTGGTGGAACGCGCTCCGATTGTCGTGCCACCACTGGAAACCACAGCCGAATATCTTCGGACAAAGCGTGAAAAGTTAGGACACCTGTTCTAATTAAAAGACGAGCCGGATCGATAACTGCAGATCGCGATTATCCGTGATTGTGTTAGTGATGCTGGTGTCAGTGCTAGCTGGATTCCCTGTGCTGACGTTCTGATTGGGGAAACCAAACTGCGGATGGTTGAACGCGTTAAAGGCATCGACGCGGAATTGCGCCTTCAGGCGTTCGATGATGCTGAAGTTTTTGACCAGCGACAAATCGAAGTTCGTAAACCCAGGCGAGTACAAGACGCCACGTCCCTCGTTGCCGTAACGGGGCGTGGAAGGGGCAACGAAGGCAGTCGGATCGTACCAATGCGCACGATTCGCATCGCTCCGCTCACCGGAGGCGATTCGGTCAGGCCAGCTCGGAGCGCCATTGGTGACGCCGCTGGACAGAAAAACCGTGAACGGGCGGCCAGTGGAGACTGTGGCGATTCCGTCCAGATCCCAGTTGCCTAAAATATTCCCGACCAGACCGGAAGTGAGCCAGCGACGGCCCGGGCCGAACGGCAACTCGTAAACCCAACTGCCGACGAAGCGATGACGAACATCGAAGCCCGAAGGTCCATAACCGGCGCGCAAGTTGGTGATCGTCTGCGGACCACCGACTGCACCCCCTCCGCTCGCCACCGAGCCCCCATAATCGAGGGACTTCGACCAGGTATAGCTTGCCAGGAACTGCACGCCGCCCGAGAGACGCTTGGTGAGCTTGGCCTGCAAGCTGTGAAAATTGCTTGAGTTGCGAGGATCAATCTGCAGAATGTTGCGCACGGTTGCGATAGCCGGGATCGTCACGCGATTGTTCGTAGGTATGCTGGAGGGTCCGGGCAAAACCTCCTGGGGGTTATAGCCGAAAAGAAGATGCGCGCCATGGCTACCGGCATACCCAAGCTCGGCGAGAGTGCTCCCGCCAATCTGCCGTTCGATGTTGAAATTCCAGCTTTCGTAATACGGAGTTTGATTCCGGAAGTCGCGGCCAAGAATACGTGGATTTGCCGCAATGAGGGCGGCAGTTGTGAGCGGCTGGACAGCCGAGGGCGTGGGGAACGGCTGCGCAATGGTGGGAATGTTCGCAAAGGCGGTCCCTGCCGGAAAGGGGTCGATTGCTGGCGTATTCTGCGAGTAGGTCCACGGCACCTGCTGCCCCAGCATATTGGAAGCGGAGGCTTCCAACGGGAAATACGAAGTGCCAAAACCGCCACGGAGGACAGTAGTTCCTTTGCCGTCAGCATTATAAGCAAAGCCGAAGCGTGGGCCAAAATTGTTCCAGCGGGTCTGGAGACCGGCAGTATCCGACGTATTTACGCCGGCGTAGACGAGCCGCAGATTCTCGCGGTCGAAGTTCGTCAGCCGGTTCTGCTGTTCGGTCGCGGCGGTGAACACTTCCCAGCGCAAGCCGAGATTTAAGGTGAGGCGCGGGGTAACCTTCCAATTGTCCTGGAACCAGGCAGAGTGCTCGTAGTTGGTCAGGTAGTAAGGGGACAAAAGGAAGCTCCGTGAGCCACTGGTGAGATAACCGAGCAGCAGCGTTGCGAACCCGCTCCCATCCCTATTCGTGAGGGGATTGTTGGTGAAATTCAGGCCGAAGTTTAGAGTTCCGCGCGTATCGACGTTAGTAAACGGCATAACGCGATTTTGGATAATGCGGTAACCGAAGCTCATCTGATGCACACCGACGGTCCAGCTAATGCCGTCCTGAATCTGATAGGAGGTCTGCACCGGGTGGGCCGGGAGAAAACCGGGGCCGCCATTTAAAGCCTGCACATTAGCCTGATTGCCGGCAGCAACAGGAACAATGGTGGGCAAACCGGTCGTGGAGGGTGTCAGATTGATGCCATTAATGCCGAGCGAGGTAGCCGCCTGATGGCCGAAATCCGACTGCGTGGTGAGCGGATTGGTACGAGAGTAGCCCGCGATGAACTCGTTAACGATGGTGGGCGAGAAAACGTGCGTTTCATTTAATGCCAGTCCAGAAGCCCGCAAGGTTGTTAACTGCCCGCCGGAAACAAAGGGTCCCAGATCGTACTTGCCAGCCGCGCTGGCAGGCGTTTGGTAACAGCAGCCGCTCTGGCCTCTCGCGTCGAACAGATCAAATGCTTCGTAGCTGTAGCGGGCGAAAAAGGAATCTTTCTCGCTGAAGCGGTGGTCGATTCGAACGTTGCCGCCATTGTCCTTCAGATCGCGATTGAAAACATCGAGCCGGTTGTTATTGATACCGGTCAGGTTGGGCAACGGATAAAGATCAATGATGCGCTGCGCCACGGGGTTGATCCGATTGGCTGGAATAGTGTTATTGGCAAATTGCGCGCGCGCACCCCCTGAGGTGGTAGCCGTCAGCGGATCGTAAATGTTAACGCCCAGGTCACTGAAATTACCCGCATGCTGCTGGGCAGTGGGAACCGTTGTTAAAAAGGTGTTTCCCTTGATTTCGCGCTGGCCATAGTAATCGGCGAAGAAAAAGGTTTTGTTCTTAAAGATCGGTCCGCCAATGGATGCGCCGTATTGATTGCGCCGGAAGGGCGGTTGTGGATTCGGAAGCCCATTCGCTGTTGTTTTTGAGTTGAAAAAGTTCCGCGCATCAAAGTAATTGTTGCGAAGGAACTCGAAGGCGGAGCCATGAAAGGCGTTGCTGCCTGATCGCGTCTGCGTCGTGACAATGCCGGCACCACGGCCGTACTCAGCCGAGAAAGTGCCAGTCAGCACTTTAAACTCCTGCACAGACTCGACGGAGGGCTGCACCATCACGGTGTTGAAGGTGTATTCGTTGTCGATAATGCCGTCCACAAGCCAGCCATTGGCATTCGCCTGGCTTCCGAGCGCATTAAAGTTGGACCCGGCGCGAGGATTGAAAGTGCTTGAGCCGGACAGATTCTCGCCCTGCTGACCGGGCGTGACGCCGGGCACGAGATAAACGAGCTGCGCAAAGTTCCGTCCGTTGAGCGGCAAACTCTGGACGGCTCCTTGACCAATGACTTCTCCGAGTTCGGCGCTTTCCGATCGCACCAGCGGAGCAGCGGCTGTTACTTCAACAGTTTCGCTGGCTTGGCCAATCTGCATGGTGAAGTCGACACGTTGGCGCGCATCAATTTCAAGAACAACGTCCTGTGAGGTTGCGCGCTTGAAACCGGGAGCTTCGATCGAGACGCGGTAGGTAGACGGAGGCAGGAACGGGGCATTATAGGTGCCGCTTTCGTCCGTCTTGAAGACCTGCGACGTGCCTTTACCAACGTCCAAAACAGAGACATTTGCACCAACAACGGCAGCGCCGGACGCGTCTTGAACGGTTCCGGTAATTGCCCCGGACGTTTGAGCAAACATCCGGGAAGATAGGAGCACAACCGTGCAAAAGATTACAAGAGAACGAGACAACATGGTTTAGCAAACTCCCAAAGCACTTTTGACTAGCATATCAACCAAAGGCGCTGGAATGTTACCATCGCATTGAGTTGCGGGCCCTTAGCTCAGCGGTTAGAGCAGAGGACTCATAATCCTTTGGTCGTAGGTTCAAATCCTACAGGGCCCACGAAACTAATCAGCGACTTACGAGTCATTGCACTAGTCCCTGTTCTGCAGGTACAGGGACCCCTCTGGAATTCGCGAATTTGGATGTAAGGTGATTGCTGCAACAGCTTCACGCTTTGCTGCGAGACGAATAGACTATACCGCTTCAACATTGCCCTACTCATGTGGCCCATGAGCGAGAGCATCGTTAACACACTGGTCAATCCCTCCGCTGCTGTACGTAAACATGGCGGGTAAATGGCGGCATCCAGGTATGATAAGTCACCCTTGGAAAGGGCGAGGGGACAAAACAGGGCAGCGGCGTGAAAACAACAAAGTAATGCGGCAGGATAGCTGGAGTAGCTCCAGTGGAGGAGAACCACGGAACGCAGTTCGAGGGAAGACCCGGAGGGAGTGGTGCGGGGTGGAATGCGCCTTGCGGAATTTTGATACGGGGATCGTTGATATATCCGCCCGCTTCGAGCTGTGTCCAGCCATCGTATTCG
>JBJMGL010000339.1:0-1768 GCA_045807985.1 Bryobacteraceae bacterium | reverse complement strand
TTCCATCTTTTGCGATTGCCGCAACTGCTCTTCCAATGCACGACGTTCTGTAATGTCTTCCGCAATCATTTCGAAGCAAACGCTATCGCTGCCGCTTTCGGGATTGAATACGGTGCGGCCACTCAAGCGGACAGTAATAGGACTTCCGTTCTTTTTCTTCCATTGCACTTCAGTGCTTGGAGTTTTGTTAGTGCGCTTGTATTCGTCAATAAGGCGCGTGCGATCCTCTGGCTTAATGTACAGATCACGGGAGAGGTCCAGCGCCAATACCTCATCTTCTGACGAATACCCCAGCATTGTTACCATCGCCGGATTCACAGACACGAACCCCTTCTGCTCTGAGCGATAGATTCCGTAAGTCGCGCCCTGAATCAATGAACGATACCGCGCTTCGGAATCGGTCAACGTGGTAACCCGTTCGGATAATGACCTCTGGTTGCGATAAAGACTCGCGATCAGCGCGCCGCTAACCAGCGCGAGAGTCAGAAAGATCAAACTGAAAAAAGCCGTCTGGCGACGAACATCCGAAATGCGTTGATGCACAGAATCACTCGGCTGTTCCACCAGCACACCCCAGCCCAGCGCCCGGATCGGGACATACGAGACATACACATCATCACCGGCACGCAATGTACGGAACCGTCCTGTACCGCTCCCAACGTTGAGCACACGTCGCACCGGCTCATAGCTGCCCATGTCTACAGGTGGCTGCTGGACATCAATCCCCGGACTCGCCAGCAGCCGTCCTTTTTGATCCACGACCATGATGTTGCGGCTACCGGAACCGGTTACCTGCCGTAACCACAGACTGATTCGTTCGAGGGTGAAAGCCGCTGCGATGATTCCCATCGGCTTTCCAGACTGGTCTTTTACAGGCACGGCTACGGCAACCGATAGGACATTTGGTGTGGCCGTCGTCCGATAGACCTCAGAAATGTAAGGCTTCCAGTTTTGAACCACGCCTTTATACCAATCCCTGTAGGCGTAGTTGTTGCCAATGATTGTGGGGTTCGGCGGTGCAATGGCGCGCATAGTCCCGTCGGTGTCATAGGCGCTGACCAACGACGAATCTGGCTCCAATGCATGGGCGCGTTCCATTTGCCCTGCCACATACTTCAAGTCGTTCCGCTTCAACGCTTCCTGAAACTCAGGATCTATCGCATAGGACTGCATGAGAGCTGCGCTTTGGCGGAAATGTTCCGCGATCAGCACCGCCGAAAGCTCGGCCACTTCAGAGTTTTCCATTACAGCTTGTTTTTCAGTCTCAGCCGTAAGGACCCGATCGGCGTAATAGGAAAACAGCAAGATTGGCAGGGAGGCCAGCAGAACAAAGACAACGTAGAGCCGCAGGGCCGACTTCGAGATCCATTGCCTGATCAGGACAAGGGCATGCGGTTTTAGGAAGTCGCTCATGAGACTGCAATTCCTGCTGAATGTATGGGGGGCTGAAAGGTCGAGCGTATTCTGCTCTCACGTTTTCCGGATAGCAACGGAAATCATTGATGTTGGAGGGTGATGAGGCAAACCTTAGTCACCTGGGGCGGAATTTGCCCAAGCCGTTTCAGTAACCTTTTTGTTTATCCACCACGCCCAGAAGTGGCTGGTGCGCAACATAGCGGCGCAGGTTCTCTGAGATTTGTTGGTAATGACGCTCCCAAAGTTTTTCTGTAACCGCGGCCGTGTGCGGAGTGATCAGCACGTTTTCTAACTGCCAATACGGCGAGTCCGCTGGGAGCGGTTCGTGTTCGAAGACGTCAAGTCCGGCTCC
>JBJMGL010000338.1:0-9425 GCA_045807985.1 Bryobacteraceae bacterium | reverse complement strand
CTTCTTCTCGTGGATCAGGATGTACGGATCTTCGAGAACAGCTTCCATGCGGTCCGGATCGCTAATGAAGTAGGGGGACAGATAGCCACGGTCGAACTGCATGCCGTCAACGGTCTGCAACTCGGTCACCATCGTCTTGGACTCTTCCACCGTGATGACGCCGTCCTTGCCCACTTTCTGCATCGCTTCGGCAATGATGTTGCCGATGGTGCTGTCGCCGTTGGCGGAAATGGTGCCAACCTGAGCAATGGCGTCACCAGAAACCGGCTTGGAGAATTTCTTTACTTCGTCAACAACCGCTTCAACAGCCTTCTCCACGCCGCGCTTCAGAGCCATCGGGTTAGCGCCGGCGGCCACCGACTTCACGCCTTCGCGGAAGATGGCCTGGGCCAGGATGGTGGCGGTGGTGGTGCCGTCGCCAGCGATGTCGGAGGTCTTGGAAGCAACCTCACGCACCATCTGGGCACCCATGTTTTCCAGCGGGTCCCTCAGTTCCACTTCCTTGGCGACGGTCACGCCGTCCTTGGTAATAGTCGGACCACCGAACTTCTTCTCAAGAACTACATTGCGGCCCTTGGGACCGAGCGTCACCTTCACGGCATCAGCCAATTGATTGACGCCACGGAGAATAGCCTGACGCGAGTTTTCGCTATAAATAATTTGTTTTGCAGCCATTTGCCAATTTCCTCCTACTTTTTCGCAGCAGTGCCGTTGGAAGCACCGTTCGTCAGCACGCCAAGAATCTCATCCTCGCGCATAATGAGGTACTCGTTACCGTCCAGCTTGATATCGCTGCCGGAATACTTGCCGAACAGAATGCGGTCGCCAACTTGCACATCGAGCGCATCTACTTTTCCGCTCTCATTGCGCTTGCCTTTGCCAACTGCTACAACTTCACCTTTTTGCGGCTTCTCTTTTGCCGAATCAGGAATATAGAGACCACCGATCATATCGGCATTCTCTTCGATCCGTTTAACCACGACGCGGTCGTGAAGCGGTCGAATATCCATACTCAAAAACCTCCAGTGAGTGACACTTGCCTAGCTTTAAAGATTTGGAATGTCAGGTTTCATCTGAATCCTGACTGCCCAAAGCTGTTTTAGCACACTCAAGGAGAGAGTGACAAGAGGAATTTACAAACTATTCATTTAAAAAGGATTAATTTTGTGGCAATCAAATGGCTTACAGTGCGTGACTCACATTTTCTTCCCTTGCTTTTGCATAAGCCAACATTGCTATCGTGGAATAAGTTGCTTTCCTAATTCTATGCGGCGACTCTCCCTTCTGATTGCCTTCGCCGTGGTTCTTCTTTCCACATTTGTTGGCTACACTTACAAGCTGCGCCGTGACAAAGCGCGCTCTGTGCATACGTCGCCTACTCCAGACATCAAAAAGGAATATCGGGCAATTGCCTCAGCGGGATGGTATTGGGGAAAGGATGATCCGCAAGCCAACAAGCCCATTGTCCGGGTCAATGCCAAATCTTTCCGGGCCACCCAAGATCCTTCCACCTTTGAATTACACGACCTCGGCCTGCGCCTTTACGACAAAGACGCTGCCTCCTATACCTATGTCAAAAGTCCGAAAGCCTTGTTCGATGAGCGGTCAGGAACTTTGAAATCGGATGGGCCAGTCACGATTGTGAGGAATGTGCCTACCGACAAAGACGCCGAGGATCAGGCGGAAGCCGCTAAGCATGTGCGAGTGGAAACCTCCGGCGTTACTTACGAGACCAAAACCGGGAAAGCGATCACGGATCAGCCAGCCTCCTTCATTTTTCCTGACGGCGGCGGTAAAGCGGTAGGCGCTGAGTACGATCCCAACACGAAGGTTCTGCACCTGAAATCGCAAGTATCGCTCGATTGGGTCGGAGATGGTCCAGTCTCCAACAAAATGCACGTGGAAACAAGCGATCTGGTTTACAAGGAGGCGGAGCAGAAGGTTTATATGACGCCAGCAGCAAAACTCCAGCGTCAGTCGACCACGATCCAGGCGCAAAATGTCGTAGTGACATTGCAAAACGGCAGACTGCACCAGATTGACGGCGATCGTGCGGTAGGTGCCGACAACCGCGAGGACCGCCAAACCAGCTACTCGGCGGAGAAGATGACCGCCCTGTTCAATGAAGATGGTGATCTCGTCAACATCGTTGGTGAAAAGAACGCCAAAGTTGCTTCGGATCAGCCGGGTTCGCGAACAACCTTGACCGGAAACCGGGCCGACCTTCGTTTTGCCGTTTCCAACAAGGAGATTGACGGCGAGGTGGAAAATAGTAGCGATCTACACTTGGTAATGGCCGATGGACATGCCGTAGCGCAATCGGAGCCGCTGCCGCAACCGGGCGTTTTGTTAGCTGATACCCGCTATCTGCGAAGCGAGCACATTGAATTGGAGATGAAGCCAGGCGGCCGGGACATACAAGAGATCCGCACCTCCTCGCAGGCACAGCTTGAATTTAAGCCCAATCGCCCCGGACTGCCGCATCGTGTCGTGGACGCGTCGCATCTGCGCGTTCTGTATGGTGAAAACAGCTATGTGGATACGTTTCTCGCCTGGAACGTATCCACCCACACGGATAAACCCGCTGCCGTCAAGAACGATAAAACCGCTCCACAGACGCCTGCGGCCGCTCTGACCTGGAGCGACGAGCTTACCGCCAAATTTCAGAGCAACACAAATCAGGTTGCCGCGGTCGAGCAGACAGGCAACTTTCGTTACCAGGAAGGGCTGCGAAAAGCTTCCGCGAAAAGGGCTTTTCTGGACCAGGTTGCGAACCGCATGACCCTTGTGGAAACAGCCCGCGTTCTGGATGATACAGGCTCGACGATCGCGGACAAAATCGTAATGAACCAGACAAGCGGCGATATGGACGCCGAGGGACGCGTGGTCTCAACACATGCGCCGGATAAAAACCAAAAACCCGGCACGTCCATGTTGGACAACACGAAACCAATGCAGGCGAAAGCCGACCGGATGACAACTCGCGAGAACAACACAAAGATCCGCTATGAAGGTCACGCTGTGATGTGGCAAAACGCTAACAGGACGGCCGCGGATGCCATTGACATTGATCGTGACGAGCAGATTTTGCATGCGAAAGGAAATGTTGTCAGCGAGCTTCTGGACAACAAATCAGACAACCCTGAAATAACAGCAAACGAGCCGCAGTTAAAGAAAGTTTCTGTTACCACCGCCGAAGCGGCGCCGGTCTTCACAACCATCTACGCCCCGGAGATGCTGTACCGCGATGACGAGCGAATAGCTGACTATACAGGCGGCGTCAAGCTGACCCGCCAAAAGATGACAATCACTTCGCAAGAACTGCTGGCCTTTCTTTCTCCAAAAACAGCGGAAAATCAGAACGACTCCTCTCTCGATCATGCTTTCGCCAACGGAAGCGTTACGGTCTTCCGCGTCATGGGATCAAATCGCACCCGCACCGGCACAGCCGAACATGGCGAATACTGGACTAAAGACGATAAAGTCATGCTGAATGGCGGAACTCCGCAGATGGTTGACAGCTATAAAGGCGTGACCAAAGGTCAGCAGCTAACATACTTCAACGCCGAGGACCGCCTCGTTGTCGATGGTCAAGAAAAGAAGCTCGCCTTCACGCAAATGAAGAAGAAATAGCAGCCTCTCGCGCCTATTAGCGTGCGGAAAACCATTGTTCAGTACCGTTAATGATTTTCTTAAGCTCGGGCCGTACAGCGACGCCGGACGGAATCCAGGAGCAAAAATATGACGGGCGTTTTGGCACAGAGCAGGATTCCCTTGTACATCCGAGGTTATTGAATTCAGCCGATCCTGCTCTTTAGCAGCCAGGACTGCCATATTATGGTCCGTCTGGCTTTTCCGCGCCAGGTAAAGCAGACGCACATATCTCGCATCGCGCGACAGCTGAAATAACGGCAGTGAAGGAGCAGGCAGTGTGCTTGCAACTCCATTTCTAATGTCCTCCGCCGAAGCAAATTCAATCCGGACACCCGTTCGATTTCGCCCCCGCACAGAATAGTAAGCGGTTTGGTAGCCGATGAAATCGTCATTTGCCGAGAGTGTGATGGTATTGTCGGCAGCTGATCTCTCCATTGCCGCAACTTTATATGCTCCGGACTTTGTTAAAGGAGTAACGACCCTGAGCCTCCATCCAGGCTGGAGATCAATATACGAGTTCTGTGCATCGGCTGCGGGTGGAATCGAAGGCACTCGAACCGGTCTCGACATACAGCCCGCTAGAAAAACCACAGGGGTAGCACAGAGCATGAGGCGCATGAACGTCATCGAAGACGTCCCGCCTTGAGCGGCAGTTTCCATGAATTGCCGAACAATCAATCAGTCCTTCGATAAATCCAACTCAGTTTTGTTCCCCCCACCAGCTTGTAATGAGCGAGCCAGGGCTTCAGCTCTGGAAACGCGCTTGGCTTCAACTTCGGATTAAAACGGCCCAGGCCATCGATGATCCAGGTCGGACGGGAGTGAAGCAACTCCTCACGGTTCAGTGCAGCAGACGTGCTGTAGATGGCCGTTGTTCCTGATAAGTGGCGATCCGCCGGCACGCCGGTGAGCGGCTGAGAATCCCAGAAGCGACTGTCAGAAACCATGCGCGTATAGACATATACATCAGGACGGTAGCCCCACACCAAAAGCGTGTCACCCCCCTTTGCCCACGCATTTACCTGGCGAGCGACATCCTGGCCATCCAGGTCCATCTGCACGTCAGACCAGTTCGACCGGCGGCCCTGTAAGTTGTCCAGCGCCAGCAAAAGGTAGTGCGGTCCGAAACGGATGAAAGGAACAGCTAACAGGACTATGCACGCAGTGATTGCCACACGGCGGTATTCTCCCGTCACTAGCACCAGTCCACGTGATGCTGCGATGGCAAGCGGCGGCAAGAGCTGCAAAAAGTAGTGCGGAGCAAAACGGCTTCCTAACGCGACTGCCGCGAACGAGAAGATGAGCCAGGTGCCCAGCTTCCAGCGATCATCACGACTAACACGGAGGAAAACCCAAACTGCTCCAAGCGCGAGAACAGCATGAAACCCGATCCAGTTAGCAGTGCGGACAATACCGTTCACAAACGGATGCATGACCGGCGCGCCTTTCGTATAGATCAGCCCCCACCGCCAAACCTGCTCCACGTAACCGGGCCACGCACCTGCAAAAAAAAGCAATAAAAATCCGGCGGCAACTGGAAGCGCAAATCCCAGAATCAGCCAAATTATTTCGGGCAGGAGCCACATCGCGCATGCCGCCAACACAAACAGCGCTTTTGCATTGGCAAGGAATGCGATGCCACAAAATACGCCGGCCCATACCGGCTTTCGGCAGTAAGCCAGGTAGATAGCAGCCAAGTGCGGCACCAGCATGACGGCATCTGCCGCAAAAGGAATCACCGCCGAAGGCAAGTAAAACGTCGTAAAAAAAGCCAGTAAACACGCAGCCACATAGCCTTCCGCTTTGCTCCACCAATAGGTTGCCAGCCGATAGGCGAGATAACAGGCGATGCCAATGTAAGCGGCATCCAAAAACCGCAAGGGCCAGCCCGGAAAACCGCCAATCAGCAGATAATAGAACGCGCTGAGCGGCGGTTTATCGTACCAGAAATCACGATAGGGAGCTTTGCCATGCAGCAAGTTGATAGCGGCCGCAAGATGATAGTCTTCATCAGCCCAAAGCAGATGGACATGCGCCAAGCGCAAGCAGCTTAGAACAATGACAAGGCCAATGATGGATTGCTGCGCTCCCCAGCGGCGTGATAACGAAGCTAAAACCTCCACCTCCGCGTATGATAGGACATAGACCATTTAGGATTTGAGTTGGAAACTCCGAAGCGCGCGAGAACTCTTCAAACCGTTGAGATCTCGAAGTCATATAACGGCCGTAAAGTTGTCGATAACGTCAGCGTTCGCGTCGAACAGGGCGAGGTAGTCGGCCTGTTAGGTCCGAACGGTGCTGGTAAGACAACATCGTTTTACATCACGGTGGGCCTGATCAGTCCCGAGTCGGGGGGAGTTCTGCTCGACAACGAGCCGATCACGCATTTGCCGATGTATCAGCGCGCCCGGCGCGGCATCAGTTATCTGCCCCAGGAGCCCTCCGTTTTCCGTAAGCTCAGCGTAGAAGACAATCTGATGGCTATCCTGCAAACACTGCGGATCAGCGGCCATGAGCGCCGTGAGCGCATGGCCAATTTGATTAGTGATCTCGGTCTCGAAACGGTTCGCCACAGCAAGGGCTACATGCTTTCGGGCGGAGAAAGACGGCGCGTCGAAATTGCGCGCTCGCTCGTTTTGCGTCCGGATTTTATACTGCTTGATGAGCCATTTTCCGGGATTGATCCGATTCAGGTTCTCGAACTACAGCGCATTATCGGCGACCTGAAACGCCGCGGCATCGGCGTGCTGGTGACCGATCATAATGTGCGGGAAACGCTGGCCGTGACGGACCGCGCTTATATTATCAGCAGCGGCCGCATTTTTCGGGCTGGCTCGCCCGAATCGCTCGGCCATGATCCCGAAGTGCGCCGGATCTATCTGGGCGAGAACTTCTATTTGCCGCCCAGCTTAGCAAGTTGAAGCTTGGGATTTGGACAAAAAAGGCCCCCAAAGCCACAGGTTTTCCTGATATAGCATTCGCCTATTACGGTGTTAAACTGAAATCCTAATGAGCTCGCTTTCGCAACGACTGCATCTTGGCGTTCAGCAAAAGCAGATACTCACACCGGGCCTGGTGCAGATGGTCACTGTTCTTCAGCTCAACCGCATGGAGCTGAAAGACATGATTATCAATGAGATTGCCGAAAACCCTGTCCTTGAGGAAGCGGCGGAAAACGGTGAAGATCTTACGCCTGCTGAATTGCAGTCGATACTCGAACGGGAACGACCTTCGGACCCGGCGGAGCAAGCGCTTCTGACGCATGTGGAAGGCACTGAATCAGTGGGAGCCTTTGAGTCCGCCGCCGATAGCGACAGTTCTTTTGAGGGGGGGGCAGGAGAGAACGCAGACAGTTCCTCTGTTGTGTTAGCCGCGCCGGAAGAGGCGGGTAAAACAGAAGCAGATCCGTTTGAACAAATTGATTTTGGCAGCTTTTTTGACGACTATTTAGACCCAGGCTTTAAGAGTCCTTCTTCTGAAGCAGTTGAAAAGCCGTCGTTTGAAACCTTTCTTTCCTCTCCGGTCACCCTGGCCGATCATCTGCAAAGCCAGCTCAGCGTTATGGTTCTGCCGGATTTTGTCCGGCAAGCGGCCAACAGCATCATCGGCAATTTGGAAGAAAGCGGCTATCTCACAACGCCGCTCGAAGAGATCGCTGTAGCCGAGGGCTTACAGTTGAACAACGTTAGAGCGGGCCTGAAAGCAGTGCAATCGCTGGACCCGACAGGTGTCGGAGCGCGCAATCTTCAGGAATGCCTCCTGTTGCAATTAGAAGCGCGCGGTTGCCGCGATGGCGTAGCCTGGACCATTATTCATGATCATCTGAAACTGCTTGGAATGCGGCACTTGCCGCAGCTTGCCAGGCTGATGGGCAGGCCTATGGAGCATATCCAGATTGCAGTGAATGTGATCCGGCATCTTGACCCTGCTCCGGGCCTGCGATTTTCGGGCGCTGGAGCGCGGCAAGTTGAGCCCGATGTTTACATATCCAAAGATGGTGAAGATTACGTCATCACGCTTAATGACGACGATATTCCTCAATTGCGCTTGAACGGCGAATACAAACGCATGGTGGATCGCGAACAGGAGCCGAATAAGGACGTTCGTAATTATGTGAAAGAGCGGTATGCCTCGGCGCTGCAGCTGATCAAAAACATCGAGCAGCGCAAGCAAACCATTCTGCGGGTTTGTCAGTCGATTGTGCGCCGGCAAGGCGATTTTCTTGAGTTTGGTATTGATCATCTGAAGCCGATGATGATTAAAGAAGTCGCGGAAGAAATCGGCGTACACCCATCCACGGTCAGCCGCGCCGTGGCGAGTAAATACACACATACGCCGCAAGGTGTTTTCGAACTACGCTATTTCTTCTCTGAAGCGGTGCAGGGTCCTTCAGGCAGCGATACGCCGTTGCTGATCGTAAAGCGGCGCGTCAAGAAAATGATTGAGGATGAAGATTCTGCTCACCCGTTGACCGATGAGCAGATCACAGCCCGACTGCAGGCCGAAGGCATACAAGTAACTCGCCGGACAGTCGCAAAATATCGCGAGGATATGAAAATCCCTTCAACACATCAGCGCCGCGTCCGGGCCTAATTAAGTGAGATACCATTGCATTTTGCGGGCTGCGGAATCTCCATTGCAGTCTGCTTGTAGAGGCAACTATGAAGCTTATCTACTCCGGAAAGACTAAAGAATTTACACCTGAGTTCGAAGAACGCGTCATTCTCAAGCTTGCCAAGTTGAGCAAAATTTCCGAACAGCGCGGAGAACGTGAGGTGCATTTCGTACATCAGGTGGAGCGTCACCTCCATAAAGTGGAAATCCTGATGAATTTCTACGATCATCCGCTCGTCGGGGAGGGTTCAGACGTGGATCTTACGGTAGCCTTGACGCAGGCTGCCGAAAAGCTCGAAAAGCAGCTTCTGAAACACCGTGATCGTTGGCGCGATACTCATCGTGACGCCAAGGCTGTTCGATCTGATAAAGAGAACTGGGATGAAGCGCCCATCAGCGCTAATAGTCCTGTTGAGAAGCCGGGCAAGATGGGCGTGAATGGAACCGAACGCAAGCCTAAAATTTTTCGCGTGAATTACGACGATGGCCGCAAGCCGATGACGCTTGAGGAAGCCCTTCTTGAGATGGATGACACAACGGATTACATGGTTTACCGGAACTCCCAACGCAACTGCTTATCTATTCTCGTGAAGCGCCCTGACGGCAATTTCGATTTAATAGAGTCTTAGAATCATTGAGAACGCACCCAATCCCTGTCCTGGTTAGCTCTTCTCAAACGATTCACACTTAACTAATATGCCAAAGTCGAAGAACAATAGGACTAGTGCGTCAGAATCCAATGCGCCCTCGGCTGGCGCGGACTTGGTGATTATCACTGGCATAAGCGGTTCAGGTAAACTTACCGCTTTAAAAGCTTTTGAGGACCTTGGCTTCTATGCTGTCGACAACCTGCCCATCGCGCTGGTGCCAAAATTTGCTGACCTGACGCTTGACTCTAAAACTCAGAAACATTCGGCGGTAACAATTGATATTCGTGAAGGCGAAGCGATCAAGAAATTTCCCGAAATCTATGCCGAGCTCAAGAACAGGGTTCATTCCACCATCGTTTTTCTCGATGCCGATGACGATGTTCTGCAGCGCAGATTTAGCGAAACCAGAAGACCTCATCCGCTAGGATCGACCTCGACAGTATTAAGCAGCATCGCAGACGAACGGAAAGAGCTGGGAGCGATCCGATCTCTGGCGGACCTCTATAT
>JBJMGL010000337.1:0-2398 GCA_045807985.1 Bryobacteraceae bacterium | reverse complement strand
GGAGCCGGAGACGAACTGCGGGATAAAGGACAGGAAGAATAAAGCGGTTTTGGGATTCAACGCTTCGGTCGCGACTCCTTGCCAGAGGGGATTGCGAACCGGAGTTGTGAGTTGCGGAAGGTGGTTGGTATCAGTGTCGCAGCGGGCATCGCGGATCATGCGAATACCGAGGAAACACAAATAGGCGGCTCCGGCATATTTCAAAGTGCCGTAGGCCAATGCAGACCTGGCCAGAATTAAAGATAAGCCTGCGGCGGCGGCGAAAACGTGAACCATTCCGCCCATGAAGGTGCCGAAGGCTGAGAGTACGCCCTCGCGCTTGCCTCCCGCCAGGCTGCGAGCCAGCACATAGAGCATTCCCGGGCCAGGAGCGATTGCCAGCAGCAAGGCAGCACTCAGGAAGACAGCGAAGCGGGCGTTATCGGGCATGGTTACGATTGTAACCAAGGGATTGGCCGGCAAGGTGTACTGACTTCCGCGCAGGAAAAAGGTAAGATGCTATGCCTTCGCGTATCTGCAATACCAGACCGGACCCATGTTTGCTTCATTAGGCTATGTGTTCAAGCTGCACTCGCCATCCTACGCGTGCATGTTTCTCGCGCAACAAGCACCGCTGGCGCTAGCAGTGCTGCTGCAGTATTCGCAAAAAAAAGGCGACGTTTACAACATCCTGTGGGCGCTGGTGTTCGCGTTCGCCACCATGAATATCCTGGGATTGCTGGTCAAGCGCATCGAGCCGAGACAGACCCGGCTGAGCCTGGGCGAAACGATCGCGATTATGGTGGTGATCGTTTCCATTCTGATGCTGGGATGGGAAATGCTCTACTGGCTTGACATTCTGCCGATCAAGTTGCACCGGCATGGTGGCTGATTTGCTATCATCCTGCCATGGCCAAAACCGCCCCGGCCTTCGACGTCACATGTCCGTGCTGCAGTGCAGTGCTTAAAATCGATGCCGCAGACAAAGCGGTGATTGCCCATACCGCTGCCGTCAAGCCAAAGATGTTTAACGACATTGAGGAAGCGGCGCGCGCCATGAAAGAGCAGGACAACCGCCGCGAATCGATCTTCCGCCAATCGGTGGAGGCACAGAAGCACGCCTCTGACCTGCTGGAGAAAAAATTCCAGGAAGCGGTAAAGAAAGCCAAAGAGACTCCGGATACCGGCAGGCCCATTCGCGAAATCGATCTGGATTAGTATGGCTCACCATCCGCTGCTCCTCGGTCACAGGGGCATGCGCGGCTCTCCTGAGGTAAAAGAAAACACAATCGAAGCGTTTGATCTCGCGCTGCAGCACGGGTGCCATGGATTTGAGTTTGACGTGCGGCTGACCGGGGACCGGAGGGCAGTGATCTGTCACGATCCGGCGGTCGACAGGGTGAAAGTAGAGGGTGCGCGTTCAGGACAGCTGGGAAATCTAGCTTTGCTGCAACAGGTGTTCGAGCGCTTTCATAGCTCAGCATTTATGGATGTCGAGTTGAAGGTTGCCGGGCTGGAGAACTGCGTTGCGGAGATAGTGCGCGAGTTTCCGCCGGAGCGCGGATTTGTGATTTCGTCTTTTCTCCCCGAAGTACTGGAACGCCTGCATCCGGAGCTGCCCAAGGGGATCATTTGCGAAACGGGATCGCAATTGCAAGGTTGGCAACGGCTGAAGGTTGATTACGTGATTTCACAATGGAAGATGGTTTCAGAAGAGTTGGTTCGTCAGGTGCACGATTCGGGAGCGCGTGTTTTTGTCTGGACGGTGAACGACCCGCATCGAATGCAAGAGTTTGCCGGGTGGGGCGCGGATGGGATTATCTCGGACGATACGAAGTTGCTGGTCGAGACATTAGGCTGAAAGCGAATGTACCCGGGGGCTGATCGCCCTTATCTGATGCTGGACAGGGCTTTTCGCAAGGTCTCGATCGCGAGTTGAGCCGCATGGCCGGACGCGGGCGGCAGGCCACCGGCGGCGGCTATTAGGTCTTGAGCGGTCATGTTTTGAGCGTGTGCAATATTTTTGCCTTCCATCAGCTCGGTTATCAGTGATCCGCATGCCATTGCCGGAACGCAGCCCTTGGCCTGGAAGCGTGCTTCTGTGATCTGATTCTGCGATATACGAAAGGTAAGCTTCAGGACGTCACCGCAGGCGGGGTTTTCGACTTGAGCGGAGGCGTCGGGATGGTCGAGCTCGCCGGTATTACGCGGGTGCTCAAAGTGATCGAGAACCTGGGGCGAGTACATGCTGCGATTGTAGCCGCCGGCGGGTTTTTACCACGAAGGGTGAGAAGGAAAGATCCCGAATCGGCAAATCTAAAATCGCAGAGGTCGCAGAGCAAAGCCGCGGAGCACGGCACCTAAGCGTAGCTGGTGGGATGTTTTTTAGATCTTGCCCGGTTTCAGGACACCCGAATCG
>JBJMGL010000336.1:0-4809 GCA_045807985.1 Bryobacteraceae bacterium | reverse complement strand
CTTAAGCGCCGGCGTTTTGTTTTTTAGTCTCAGGGGCGATGCGTTTTACTTCCGGCATGAAAGGCTCAGGGTTTTCAAGGAAGGCAACACGTCCTCCGGAATGTCCGAAGGTAGAGGCAATTTCATTCCAGCGCAGCAGCGGAGAATTTACAGGCACATCGACCACTTCGCGGGCCGGCTCGGCCCACAGAGCATAAATGCTCCAGATCGCAGGAGCAATCGCAAACGCCAAGACAGGGGGCAGTTTGAAAATCGCTGTCTGCTGGGTGCGCATATAACCGTTCAATGTCATGGCGAGATAATTAACCAGGTTCGCTGCCGCCAGCATGCCAAACCCTAGCGAGAGCCCAAAGACATGGCTGGAGCGTGGCAGCCCGAGATAACTGGATCCCATGAACAGGAAGAGCAGCAATGCGCACTGCATAATGCAAATTGTGCGTTCCAGGCTCACAACAACTAGTTCAACACGCTGAGTGCCCGGCAGCGAGGACGAAAGCATGGCGCCAGCTCCGATCAAGAGCATTGCCACCGCCGCCCAGCGAAAGACTACCTGCGCCATATCACGCAGCCCCACAAAGGGTTTGAAAGCAGCACAGAACAGCTCTCTGAAGACTGCCAGGGCAAAGATGTCCGAAAGAGCGCTCTGCACCCAGTAGATGTAGAAGTAAGTCGAATGATTTCCAGTGTGAAGTATAAAGGTCCGGAAAAAAAGCAGGTGCAACAGGGCTGAACTCAACGCCTGGAACAGGACATAGGAAAAGAAGAAGGGGTACTCTTTACGCAAGCTCTCGCGGCGAGCAAACACGGCAAGGCAAATGGCGTGCATTGCAATTCCAATTGGCGCCAGATAATAAAAATTAACTTTTAAAAGCGTTGCCTGATGCATAGAGCACCCAAGGTTACAAGCATAGTGGCTGCCAAGCAGCCCCGCAACTGAAATCTATGCCACTCAAATCAGCCCAGTTCGACGCTTATCGAAGGTTTGGTACATCTGGGCAAGGACTATCAGGCAAGCATAACGGCGCATCCGGACTTGAAGGAGCATCGGGACCGGCGCCATCATCGATTTGGACAGCTGCATTCAGAAGTTGAGTGGGCCTGGGGAGAGCCGCGGTTGCCAAATTAATAACCAGAATTAACGAGCATAACGAACCTAATAGGACCTGAAGGGCCTTTTTCATAAAACCTTTCCTACTCTCTACAACAAATACATAGGGTGCTAGTTGTTGTAAATATATACGAAAACCGCGCCCAAAAGACGCTTTTTCGCTTCCTACATCGTTCATAGAATAGAAATATCCGGTACCGGATCCCCAGGCAGGCATAATGGCGCGTCTGGAGTCCCGTTCAAAACTTGAGTCGGCTGGACTGGTACAGCCGCAGCGGTCAGAGTAATCGCAAGAATTGTTGATCCGAGGAGGATGTGAACTACCTTCTCCATATAAACCCTTTCTCCTTGAAGAAGTAAGCCATGAACCCGCTACGTGTATGCAGTTCTTTCATGGTTGCACCATAAACGATACAAAGCCGTGGTGCTCTTAGCCAGTCTCTAAAGGTCAGGCACGGAAGTACAATGTCCGGATGTACTAATTCCTGCTCCTGCTGATCGTCCTGAGATTGTACGTAAATGCTTCATTCCATGCAGTTTCACATCTGAACCGTTCACAATTTCTGCTCTCAAGCCCCGCCATTACATGGGTGCTGGGACCGGCGGAATCTGCTGGTCTTGTCCATTACCGACAATAATGCCCACGTTCACTGGAACGCAGTTCTTGCCAGCAATGCGCATGTTAGAGAGGCGGGAGCCGGATGGATAAATTCATTTCAATAAGGAGCTCTATGTTACTGAAAAGAATGGTGTGCCTGGCCTTCGTTTTAGCTTCATCTATGTTCGCGCTTGCAGAATCGGCAAAGCCGATCCCGGCGGGCGCCAGGATCTATGTTGCGCCTATGAATGGCTTTGAAACCTACCTTATCGCCGCACTGGATAAGAAAAAAGTCCCGGTTGTGGTAGTAACGGACCGGGATAAAGCTGACTTTGAGATTACTGGCGCCTCAGAAAGCGAAAAGGCAGGATGGGCCAAGATTATGTTTTCTCACTCCACACAATCGACCGAACAAGCCAGCATCAACGTCCATAATATTAAGACCGGCGCTGTCGTGTTTGCTTATGCGGTGAACAAATCAAACTCCGTACACGGTAAACAAAGCACAGCAGAAGCCTGTGCAAAGCACCTGAAGGACAAAGTGGAGTAATAAGCCCTAGCCGAGCCAGCACTGCGCTTTAGGAAGTTGGGATAAAAACAAAGGCCGGATTCACGATGAATCCGGCCTTTTTAAATCTAGGGAGGAAGGACTTAGGATTTCTTGTGCTTCTTGTCTTTCTTTGTCTTGAGGTGTCCCTTCGCCAGCTTCTTGCCTTCCGAGCCGTGTGGGCGGGCTTGCTTCTTTTCCGCGTTTTCAATGCCGCGTTGACCGTGTTCATTCGCAGTCATTTGGGCGTGTTGCAGACCGGTGGATGCGGGTTTGCCTCCTCCGTGTCCGCCCCGCTGAGCTGTTGCGGGTAAGGCAACCAGCGCGATAGTCAACGGAATTGCAAGTAGTGATTTCATCTTTATCTCCTTTGTCATGAATACATCAGTGGTGCAGCCTGAAGCTCAGTTGCGATCATCCATGCCGGAATGATTGTCATCCTGTTTTTGTTTCGAGTTTTCCGAACTATTGCGGAACGCGTTTTCATGGTGCGGATCACAGAGATCGCTGTTCTTGCTGCATTTACGTTCCTTCTTGCTCAGTTTGTAATGCCGATCGTTGCGTGGCTTGCCGGAATAACCATCTTTATATCCCTGGTTAAAGGCGTGGCGGTAATGGCGTCCGTCGCTCAATGCGCTGGCGCTCAGGAGCAGCGCAGCTCGGGGATTCGAT
Organism: Bryobacteraceae bacterium; assembly: GCA_045807985.1. Classification (GTDB taxonomy): domain Bacteria; phylum Acidobacteriota; class Terriglobia; order Bryobacterales; family Bryobacteraceae; genus Bog-105. The sequence continues at coordinate 1,884 of JBJMGL010000336.1, read as the reverse complement.
TGATAATGAGCATCCAGGTCCGTTTGACCGGCACGATAGCCTGATTCGTAGGCCTGCACGTAAGCATAGTAACGGTCGGTCTCAGCCTTCGTTTGGACTGCGAGAGCGATCAATAGCGTCGCGGCCAGGCATACCGGAACTGTAAAAGCCTTTCTGATCAATTTCATGCTTACCTCCCCATCGAACCTTGCAATGGTAGAAGCAGCAATCGGAATGCCCCGGCCAAGTTGTTGCTGAATAGAGATTTAGCATGCAAGGAATTGCAGCAAATCCCTGTAGAAGTGTAAAAAGTGCGCGCTCGGCGCTGATTTTTCCGAACCTTGAGGACAATGAACGATAGTAACGCAGGCTGTGCTAGAAGCCTCTGCGGCCAAACTCCATAGCATAATCCTCTTCCATTGACACATTCGCAGACGGCTTTTCATGCTGTCCCAAATCTGTGCCCATGGCATTGCTATAACGCGTCCGGAAGTTTTCATAACATATCGATGCTGTAGCTTCCGCAATCTGCTCCGGAGTGAAATGGCGCCGGAGTTCGCGGAAGACTTGCAGGTCCACATCGATGGGAGTACGGGTGACATCGTCGGCGTATCGCAGCAGGAGGCGTTCGCTGGCGGTGAAGTCAGGATGTATCACTCCGTCTTGAACTGCTGAAATCTGTTCGGCGCTCCAGCCGTGCATCACACATTCCCGTTCTTTGAGTTGAATTGTGGCCGGGCAGGCAATTCGCACCGCGCTGCGCAGGGCAAGCAGCGCATGCAGCCGGGGTGAGAGCGACCGCTGGAGCAGGATCTGCATAAAATCCGGCGCCGGAAGAGTTTTGGGGGATACTTCCTGCAATACCGGATCGGGCATTTGATCCACAACTGGTTCATCTTCGTGGCGGATCCGTGCTTTCATTGACGCAAGCAGATGAGAATCACGCCAGTAGTGGCGCATACGCCGCCAATGGGGAGCAGCGCTTTTGGAGAACCTTCGGCCGTACCGGCCGATTTGCTGGCTATATCGACCAATCCGCTCACCTTGCTGGCGGAGAAATACAAAGAGCGGAACGTTTTTAAAATCTCGTTTCGACATTTTTTTAAATTGCGGAGAGGTTAAGAGCAAAATTTATAAAGGCAACTCTGCTGCCAAATTGCCGAGATGCGGAACTGCAATGAATACTGATCTTCCCGCTTGAGCGCACCATGAGAAGCAAAATTCTGTCGTAAATATTTCTGTCCTGAAAGCAAAAAATGCTCGCCTGTGTGGACATGGCCAACTGGTGAAGTCCGCAGACATGAGATTCATATTGTCCTTTCGGACATGTTCCTCTAACATCTTGGGCTTCTTGCAAGGAGCCTAAAAAATGCTCGCTGGATTTAAGAAATTCATCCTTCGCGGTAATGTCATTGACTTGGCTGTTGCTGTAGTGATCGGGGCCGCCTTTGGAGCGGTAGTAAGTTCATTCGTGGCCAACGTGTTCACGCCTTTGATCGCTGCGCTCGTGGGTAAGCCCGATTTTTCCGCGCTTGTGGCCGATGTAAATGGCAGTCAGGTGAAATACGGTCTCTTTTTAAACAGCCTTATCTCATTCTTACTGGTCGCAGCCGCCATTTACTTTTTTATGATTGCTCCGATGAATTACTACACTGAGCGCCGCCGCCGGGGCGAACCGCCTGCCGATCCTACGACCAAGAAGTGTCCGGAGTGCGTGAGCGAGATTGCAATCGCCGCCCGCCGTTGTCCGCAGTGTACAGCCGTACTCCAGGCATAGATTTTAGCGTTATAATGAGGCCCAATAGGAGGTCCTCATGCGTATGCTTTTAGCTTTGACGCTATTACTCCTAACTTGTTCATCCGTGGCGCAGAACGTTATGGGGAATGAGTCGAAAAGGACATTTT
>JBJMGL010000335.1:0-8095 GCA_045807985.1 Bryobacteraceae bacterium | reverse complement strand
ACCGACAGCAGCAGATCGCGTTGAAGATTCTATTCTGAGCGGGCAGGCTTTGGATTTAGGGAAGACGATGAGTACAAATCAAGCAAGATGGGTGCGGTCTGGGGTTACGCTGCTGGCCGAAATAGGTCTCCGATCAGCGGATCTTTTTGCAAGTTCTCGATGGCTGCTTTCTGCCAAGCGGCCAAGCACTTCGCACAGGGCGGTTCGTCTGCCACGATGTTTTGGCATTCTTCACACAACGGATCACCGCACTGTCGGCAGTAATCCTCGTCTGCATCTGCTACGCACTCCAAACAGTCCTTGCATTCGGATCTGTCAGAACTCAGTATTCGGCTTGCAAAAGGACCGGGAATGCCACCTTGGCTGACCATCTAATTTCTTGAAAATACAAGAAGCATTTTACGTAGAGGAGCGCCAAATTATAGCGTTTTTGTCTCCCATGAACGAGTTCTGACGGATCTTGGTACGGCCGCCCGGCAGATCGGTTTCGGATCACCGCCTGATGGATAAAGTCGAGCTTAGATAATCCGGGAGCAACTGTTAGACGGCAGGTTTTTTCCCGCTTGGCAGATCACCGGTCAGAATCAAATTCAAGCGGTGGCAACTTTCTTTCAGGTATCCAGGGTTCCCGCCTTCCAGTTCAACGGTCGCAGTGCCCTTATAGCCGATATCTTTGAGAGCCAAGTAGATTGCGGGCCAATCGATATCTCCTTCTCCTAGCGAGACCCACTCGGCTGCATTCTTTTTACTGACCGGGTCGCGGCGGAATGAGAAGTCCTTAATATGTAGTTTGACGATTCGGCTTCCAAGAGTTCTGATCCAGTCTTGCGGATAGCCGTACAACACGACGTTTCCTACGTCAAAATAAGCACGAAGCCAGGGACTTTCAAAGCTATCCACATATTGGGCGAATTCCATTGGACTCAGCAGGAATTTGTTCCAAACTTCCTCCACTGCAATGATGACGCGCAGGTCTTCGGCTAATGGCAGCAGTTTGCGGATACTTTCCTGGGACCGCTTGTAAGCGTCCCGATATGACGTTTTGTCGTCTACAACACCAGGCACGATGAGCACAGTATCTGCTCCCCAAAGCTTTGCGTTCCGGAGAGAAGTCCGTGCGCCTTCCAGGCTTTTCTCGACCACGGCCGGATCAGAGGAAGACAGAGGGTATTTCCAGTGATCCATATTCATGACCGAGTGAATCTTAATCCTGGCCTTACTCGCTGCGGTTTTCATTGCTTCTGCGTCGGCCTCTCCCGGCGTTGTTGGACATTCAATCCTTTCAAAGCCTGCATCATGCGCAATTTGAAAGCGCTCCTGAATCGAAGCGCTCTTGGGCAGCATGCTGTATTCAACGGCTGTCGCAATCGGTAGACGCTGCGCGGCAAAGAGCTTGGTGGCACTTAAAGTCAGAACGGATTGGAGAAGGGTCCTTCGGCGCATGAGTCTGTTGTATCGCAATTGGTTTATGTTTCGATTTCCTTGCAGGCCCGCGTGCATTGATTGGCAAGCTTCCGCTATGCTATTGGCAATGGTTTACTGCATGCCGCACACGTGCGCAGCGGCAAATACTCTTTCGTGGAGACAAGCGTGAGTACAGACCAATCGAAAGGCGATCGACGAGACTTTGTGAAAACCACGACAGGCGCCCTAGGGGCGATGCTCGTTTCCGGTTTTCCGGCCATCATTTCCGGCCAGAGCGTGACGAATGCTATTAGGGTGGGTTTGGTTGGGTGCGGGGGGCGCGGCACCGGTGCCGCCTCGCAAGCACTGCATGCCGATGACTACGCGGAACTGACCGCGGTGGCGGATGTTACGCAGGCACAGGTGGATAACTGCCTACAAACGCTGAAGGCAGTTTCGCGGGTGGCGGACCGGGTAAAAGTCGATTCCGCCCAGCAGTACCTAGGGCTGGATGCTTACCAAAAGGTTATCGGAAGCGGCGTGGATGTGGTTCTTCTGGCTACCCCGCCCGGTTTTCGACCGACTCATTTAGCGGCGTGTATTAGCGCAAACAAGAACGTATTCTGCGAAAAGCCGGTGGCAACCGATGCGCCCGGCATTCGGTTGGTACTGGACGTTTCAGAGAAGGCAAAGGAGAAGAACCTGTCTCTGATGTCTGGATTCTGCTGGCGTTACAACGCCATGCTCCAGGATACGTTTCAGCAGCTGTTTGACGGCGCGATTGGCCGTCCCGTCGCTTATTACGCCACTTACTATACGAATCCGGTAAAACCGATGCCACCAGCCAGCAGCCGTCCCGTTGGCATGAGCGACACCGAGTGGCAGATCCGGAACTGGTACAACTTCGTTTGGCTGTGCGGCGATAGCATTGTGGAGCAAGCCGTACATAGCGCAGATAAAATCGCCTGGGTCATGCATGACGAACCGCCGGTCAGTTGTGTCGGCGTGGGCGGACGCACGATCCCAGCGGAAGGCGGAAACATTTACGACCACTTTGAAGTGAATTACCTGTACCCGAACGGGATGAGAGCTTTCCTGGCTAACCGTCAGATCGAGGGTTGCTATAACGAAAACGCCGATTATATTCTCGGAACAGAAGGGAAAATCACGATCGGGAAAGGGCCGGTGCCGAAGATTGAGGGCAAAACGAATTGGACCTGGAGCGGCCAGAAGTACACGACATGTATCAGCGCGAACATGACGTGCTATTTGCCTCCATCCGCAAGAATCAGCCGGTAAACGATGGAAAGCGGATGGCAACGAGCACGCTGCTCGCGATGATGGGCCGCATGGCGGCCTACACAGGGCAGGAAGTGACATGGGAGCAGGCGCTTAATTCGCAGGAAAAGTTGTTTCCCGATCAGTTGGATATGAGCGCAAGCCTGCCGGTTCCGCCGCGTGCGCAGCCTGGAACGACCAAACTGGTCTAAATCACCCGATGCGCGGAACTGTTTTATTGAATCTCCTCCTGTGGGGGTCGCAAGCTGTTGCGGCTGTAAATTTCACGAAGGATGTAGCTCCGATTTACGAAACGTACTGCGTTAACTGCCACGGCTCCGGTTCCGGCGGAAATCACATCGACCTGACCTCCCGCCAGGCACTGTTGGATTCGAAGGTGCTAGTGCCCGGCAATCCGCAAGCGAGCCGGGTTTATAGAAGCGTTCAGAATGGGTCGATGCCTCCCGGCGGCAAGCTCAGTGCAGCAAACATTGAAGTGTTGCGTCAGTGGATTGGAGAAGGCGTGGTCTGGCCGGATGATGTCGTGCTGAAGGCGCCTGTAAAGGTTACCTCGGCAGCGGGCGGCACGGCCGTGGCGGGCGGCGAAATGGATAATGTGCGAAAGATCCGAGAGCGGATTTTGTCGCACGGAGCAGGAACTACTTCGGCCAAGCCCTACGGTGTCACCATTGCGAATACCACTGTGAAGTACGACATGATGCCGATACCGGCCGGGGACTTTACCATGGGCGCGCCCTCCCCTGCCCCGAAGGATGAGCAGCCTCCGCACAAGGTGCATGTAGATGCGTTCTGGATGCAAGCGCATGAAGTGACCTGGGACGAGTACCGCCTGTTCATGTTCGCCAATCAGGCAGGCGAGATCGCTCATAAGGATGAGCTGGTGGACGGCGTGAGTCGGCCCACCCGCCCGTATGTCGAGATGAGTTTCGGAATGGGTATCAACGGCTTCCCTGCTATCAGCATGACTCAGCATGCGGCCAATAAATACGCCGAGTGGCTCAGCAGCAAAACGGGTGAATTCTACCGTTTGCCGACCGAAGCCGAGTGGGAATACGCGTGCCGGGCCGGAACAACGACGGCCTACCCTTTTGGCGACGACCCATCCAAGCTGGGTGATTATGCGTGGTTCGCCGGAAACAGTGGTGGCAAGTACGGTAAGGTCGCCAGCAAGAAGCCGAACGCCTGGAATCTGTACGACATGCTGGGAAACGTGATGGAGTGGACGCTCGATGCCTATGCTCCGTACAAGCCACAGCCCGAAAACAATCCCTGGGTGAAAGCGACTCAACCGTATCCTCATGCGGTGCGCGGAGGTTCGTGGAACGATCCGGCAGGCAATCTGACCTGCGTGGCACGGGTCGCCTCCGATCCATCCTGGAAGCAACAGGACCCGCAACTGCCGAAAAGCGTTTGGTACGAAACGGATGCCCAATGGCTGGGATTCCGGCTGGTCCGTCCGGTCAAAGTGCCGTCTGCTGAGGAAATGTCTAAATACTGGAACAACGGCGTCGAGCACGATGAACAGTAAACGGCTCTCCCGAGCCACCCTCCTGGTGTTAATGGCCATTTCCTGCCTGCACGCAAGCGTAGGCGGTGATGCGGATCTTCGAGCCTTTGAAGCAGTGGAGCCGCATATGGGCACTTTGTTCCGTATTAAACTTTACGCCAAAAGCGAGGCGCAGGCTCAATCGGCATTCCGTGCGGCCTTTGACCGGGTGAGCCGCCTGGACGAAACGCTTTCCGATTACAAGCCCCAGAGCGAGTTAAGCACCATAGCCTGGACCTCCGTCAGACATCCCGTGCCGGTGAGCGACGATCTTTTTCGGGTATTGAGCGCAGCCCAGAAGATGGCCGAGCAAACGGATGGAGCGTTTGACATCACCGTAGGAGCATTGACGCACTTATGGCGAGAGTCGCGGAAAACAGGGAGGGTCCCAAACTCACAGGAGTTGCAGAGTGCGGTAAGAAGGTGCGGCTTTCGCAAGCTTCACCTCAATTCGGCCAAGCAGAGCGTTTCGGTAAATATGCCGGGCATGGAATTGGACGCTGGCGGTATTGCGAAGGGCTATGCGGCTGATGAGGCGCTCCTGGTTCTTCGCCATTCTGGCGTGACACAGGCTCTTGTGGCAGCAAGCGGCGATCTAGCATTGGGCGACCCGCCGCCAGGAAAAGCAGGCTGGCTAGTCGGAGTGGATAGCCTGGACAGCGCCGGTCAACCATTCACGCGAGTGTTATCACTGGCGAACGCGGCAGTTTCCACATCAGGCGACAGCGAACAATACATGGATAAGGGCGGCAAGCGCTATTCGCACATTCTAGACCCGCGGACGGGCATGGCCCTAACCCATCAACTGACCGCAACGGTTGTAGCGCCGACGAGCACCGAAGCAGATGCAGCAGCAACAGCGGTCAGCGTACTGGGCCGGGATGAAGGACTGATTTTTATCGAAAAGCAAATCGGAATGGCGGCATTATTTGTTGACCGGGCTGCAACCCCGGCCAAAGTGACCGTATCCCGCCGCTTCAACCGTCTGCCAGCCCCGAAGGGAGACGGAATTTGAGGGATCATTACAGCCGCCGGGCGTTGTTAGGCGCAAGCGTGGGAGCCGCTGTCAATTTGTCCTTGGTAGAGGGAAGAGAAACGGCTCGTACCCGGCCCTGGTTAGGAGTGGTCACTCGCATGGGGGAAAGGATCAGCCCGGATGAGGCGATTGCGAAGGTGCATGCTTTTGGATTGCCGACCTGCCAAGTAAGTGTAGGCCCAGCGCCTGATATCCGCATGGCAGCTCCATTACGGCAGGCGCTTGATCAATACGGCGTGGAAGCGACGGCGATCATGACGCTTGGTCCTGGTCCGATGATTTGGGACTTTTATTCCGGCCCTAAGACAATTGGAATTGTGCCCGAGGCGACGCGCACGGCCAGAGTTGATGCCCTAAAACGAGCTTCCGATCTGGGAGCGGCCTGCCATGTGAATGCCGTGCATACGCACTGCGGTTTTATCCCCGAAGATCCCAACAATCCGCTTTATGCCGAAACCGTGCGGGCCATCCAGGATGTTGCAAGCCACTGTAAAGGCAACGGCCAGATTTTTCTAATGGAGACCGGCCAGGAGTCGCCCATCACTATGTTGCGCGCGATTGAGGATGCAGAGACCGGGAATATCCATGTAAACCTAGATACAGCAAACCTGATCCTTTACGGGAAGGGAGAGCCGGTGGGGGCGCTGGATGTGCTTGGCAAAGTACGTTCGCGGCCTGCACGCGAAAGACGGAATGTATCCGGTTAATCCGAAAAAACTGGGACGCGAAGTCGCCATTGGACAGGGCAGAGTCAATTTTCCAGGAGTCATTCAGACGCTGCATCGGCTCCGGTATACCGGACCAATTACGATTGAGCGAGAGATTTCCGGCCCGCAGCAAGAAGCGGATATTCGCAGTTCGAAAGTATTTCTGGAACGTCTCATTTCCAGCACGTATTCCCAAGCCTAGACAGGCGGGAAAAAGGAATTACGGTTGCCAAACTCTATCACAGCCCGATTGAGCTTTATGATGTTTCTGAACTTTGTGATCTGGGGTTGCTGGTATGTCACTATCGGCACGTATCTGACGGCAACTCTTAAATTTTCAGGAACGCAAACCGGTGCGATCTTCGGGACAACGGCGCTTGCCTCCATGATCTCGCCCCTGTTTGTCGGGTTGATCGCCGACCGTTTCTTTTCGAGTGAACGGGTGTTGGCAGCCCTCCACCTGTTGGGCGCGCTATTTCTTTATCTGGTGACACACACTACCAGCTTCGGCGCTGTATATGTCCTGATGTTCGTTTACTGCCTCTGTTATTTTCCAACCTTGGCGCTCACGACCTCCATCACATTGAAAAACGTTCCGGATGCCCGCCGCTTTCCCCTGATTCGGGTATTCGGAACGATTGGGTGGATTGCCATCGGTCTCTCAATTGGCAAACTGGGGATTGAGGCATCGCCTGCTCCGTTTCTAATCGCTTCAGCAGCATCGGTGGTCATGGCGGTGTTCTGTTTGTTTTTGCCGCATACGCCACCGCCCAATAAGGGACGCGCTATGTCCGTACGACAGATTCTCGGCTTTGATGCGCTCGTCATGCTGAAAGACCGGGCGTATTCCATTTTTTTAATTGCCTCGGTTCTCGCTTGTATTCCCCTCACCTTTTACTTTTCTTTCACGAATGCGTTCTTAAATGACGTGGGAGTGGTGAATGCGGCGGGCAAGATGACACTTGGGCAGTTCTCAGAAGTGCTGGTGATGCTGGCGATGCCTTTCATTTTCAAACGGGTGAGCGTGCGAGGAATATTACTGTTGGGGCTGGTGGCATGGAGTGTCCGCTATGCCCTGCTCGCATATGGAAATGTAAGCGACCGTATGTGGATGTTTTATCTGGCGATCATCATTCATGGCGTTTGCTACGATTTCTTCTTCATGACCGGGCAACTGTACACCGACCAGGAAGCTCCGGCCAGCAGCAGAAATACAGCGCAGGGAATGTATACGTTTGTTACTTATGGAGTCGGCATGTTTCTCGGATCGCTGTTGTCCGGCGGAGCGCTGGACTTCTTTACATCGAAAACAAGGGACGTGCTTGCCCGCGATTGGACCAGCTTCTGGACCAGTTCCAGCACGGCCGCTTTTCTGCTGTTCCTTGTCTTTGCATTCCTGTTCAAGAGCCGCCGCATGATTCAGAAGCAAGAAACGGAGGCCCTGGCGGAAGTTGCCTGACCCGATCAACTCGAACCCGTATGGCCCGAAAACTCAAACCCGTTCCGTTTGGTGCTGGCGTAACGTTTGTAACGTCAGTGTAACCGTGTTAGTTCCCTTCATCGAAATCATTGATTTAGTTCAGCGATGACATTTTTCGTAGGGACAAGTTCGCGTATAATGTGGGCACGTTCGCCCACAATGTGAGCAGAAACCGACGTTGTTCTCAAGCAGGACGGTTTACGTTCTCAGGCAGCTACACCGACCGGTCGTCCGGAGGCCATCCCTCTTGTAATAGCTGTTCTCGCACGATTTGTTGGTCGTGCGCATTGATAGCGAGTACTTGAATCGTGACCCGCCCGATCAGTGTTTTCCCGACCAAGTAGGCCCCCTGCCATTCAAAATGCTCCGACCAGCGGTCCTGCCGGGGATGAAAGAGCCGGACCAGTTCAGTTGCCCCGAGCTCGGATCCACGCCGGCACTGTTAGGTCCTTTGTGGCGATTGCAATGGGGACAGGCGAGCGCCAAGTTGCTTTCCACCGTCTCCCCACCGTGTTTTTCGGCCCGGATGTGATCCACCTGAAACGAGAAAGGAAAAGCAGATTGCGGCAAGCGGCAATACTCGCATTGCTCCCGGGCTCGCTCACGAACCAGTCGAGCCAGTT
>JBJMGL010000334.1:0-7427 GCA_045807985.1 Bryobacteraceae bacterium | reverse complement strand
GTTTTGATATTCCGGCGGGTCCTCTCCGGGACGCGCTGCCTTTATTCGAGCAGATTACTCAACTTCATATAGACATTCCTGATCCTGCCGCCCTCGAAATTCAATACGCGGGTGTTATAGGTCTATATACCCCAGAAGACGCGCTGAAACGTTTGCTGGCCAATACGAGCCTGGCCTGCCACTTCAATAAAGGCGGCGGCGTTCGGCTGCAATTTACCGCCGCCGCCGTTTCCGTGGACGTGACAGATGTTGCCCCCACGCTCCCCTCATCGTTGCCGAAATATCAAGCACCTCTTCTTGACCTTCCGCAAACGATCAATGTCGTGTCACAGAAAACCATGGAACAGCAGGCTAACACGACATTGCGGGACGCCCTCAGAAATGTAGCTGGCATCAGCCTGGCGGCTGGAGAAGGAGGAGCACAAGGCGACAATCTCACGATTCGCGGCTTTACCGCGCGCAGCGATTTATTTATAGATGGCATGCGCGACTTCGGCAGTTACTACCGCGATCCATTCAATACGCAAGAAGTTCAGGTGTTACAAGGGCCTTCTTCCGTGACGTTTGGCCGCGGCTCCACGGGCGGAGTTGTAAACCAGGCGAGCAAAACTCCGCAGCTCAATCAATTCATCTCCGGCGATCTGCAGTTCGGTACCGATACCACCCGGCGCGCCACGGTGGATTGGAGCATGCCGCTGCCTAAGCTCGGTTCAGGCACGGCCTTTCGCTTAAATGCCATGGGCAACATCGGCAACGTGGCGGGCCGGGATGTGGCCGTGAATCGCAGAACCGGCATCGCGCCCTCGCTTGCCTTTGGCCTGGGAACGCCCACGCGCATTACCTTAAGCTATCTTCACCAGAACGAAGATAATGTTCCGGATTACGGCTTGCCCTGGTTATTCAATCAACCCGCGCCGGTCAATCGCAACAATTACTATGGGCTTCCCGGCAACTATTTGCGCACGTATGCCGACATCGGCACGGCCAAGGTTGAGCATGATGTGAACAGTCACCTGACCCTTCGTAATCAGGTCCGTTACGCAAACTACTCGCGTGCCGTGCTGGTGACCGAAGCCCGGTTGAACGGCATAAAACCTAATACTCCTCTAAACGCCATACAAGCAGCGCGCGGTCAAATCAGCGTGCGCAGCGCGGAAACATTTCTGGATGAGCAGTTGGATGGCGTGGCGCATTTCAACACGGGACCGATCCGGCATACGCTCGTTTCCGGCGTGGAAGCAATGAGAGAAACTTCCGACCCGACCCGCTTTAATTACACCGCGCCGTCCACCAGCCTTCTCCGCCCTTCCTCTAGCGGATCGTTAGGACCTAACCCCACCGTTGCGACACAAGTCAGTGACACCGCAATTGGCGTGGGCGCTTACGTATTGGATACCGCCAGCCTGGGCCGCCACTGGGAAGCAAGCGGCGGAGTGCGCTACGACCGGTTCGATAACTCATACCGGCAAACGATTGCTCCTGCTTCCAATTTCAACCGCCTCGATAAAAAACCGACCTGGCGGGCAGCATTAGTTTATAAACCGGTGGCTAACGGCAGTCTGTACTTTGATGCGGGGACATCTTTTAACCCGTCCGCTGAATCGTTATCACTCACGGCAGGTACCGCTAATCTTGCGCCCGAAACCAATAAAACTTATGAGTTCGGAACCAAGTGGGAGTTTAATCACAGCCGTTTGCAAATCGATAGCTCCTGGTTTCGGACAACCAAGGAAAATGCCCGTGAATCCGATCCAACAAACGCTCTTTTAGTAGTGCTGGCCGGCACGCAGCGCGTGAGCGGAGCACAGGTGAATGTCAAAGGCCGCCTGACAAGCCGCTGGGAGATTCTTTCCAGCTATGCCTATCTGGACAGCCGAGTGGTGAATTCGAAGTTCTACCCGGGCGCAGTCGGTTACCCCTTGGCAAACGTGCCGAAAAATACGTTTAACTTCTGGAGTAATTACCATCTGCCCCGCCGGTTCGAGTTTGGCGCTGGCGCGAACTACGAATCCAGCCGAAACGCCAGTTCTACTGTGCCGCTCGACCCAACGACGGGCCTCGTCAAGTCAGTTCCGAGTTACTGGGTATTCAACGCCATGGTAAGTCACCCGCTCAACGAGCACGTCGATGTGCAATTAAACGGCTACAACCTCGCAAACCGCTTTTACTACGATCAGTTGCACCCCGGACACGTCATTCCCGGCGCTGGACGGTCAGTGCTGGTCGGCTTCAAATTCAAGTTTTAGGAAAAAATCCTTCGATGTTATTGGCAATACCAGATGTGCTCACGCGTGAGCAGCTTTCGCAAGGACGGCAACTGTTGGAGTCAGCGGATTGGACCGACGGCCGCATCACAGCAGGCCATCAATCCGCGCGAGCAAAAGATAATCTGCAAATTCCCGAAGACCACCCTGTCGCCCGCCAACTTGGTGAAATGATCCTCGGCGCATTAGGGCAGAATGCTCTCTTCATTTCCGCCGCGCTGCCTGCCCGAGTATTTCCGCCGTTGTTCAACCGTTATACGGGCGGACAATCGTTCGGAACTCATGTCGATAACGCCATCCGGCAAGTCACCGGCACGCCGCACCGTATCCGCACTGATCTTTCGGCAACGTTGTTCTTCACTCATCCTGACGAGTACGATGGCGGCGAACTCGTGATTGAAGATACCTATGGCGCTCACAGCGTCAAACTGCCGGCTGGGCATATGGTGCTTTATCCGGCAACCAGTCTTCATCACGTTCTCCCAGTCGTGAGGGGAGCCCGCGTCTCTTCCTTTTTCTGGATTCAAAGCATGATTCGTGATGACGGCCAGCGAACGATGCTGTTTGATCTGGATGCTGCCATCCAGCATTTGAACCAGGATGTTCCCGATCACCCCTCGACTGTTCAATTCACCGGAATTTATCACAATTTACTGCGCCAGTGGGCTGAAATATAAGTGCTTATGAACTTTCGCAAAATCCTGTTCTGGTGTCATCTCTGCACTGGAAGCGTGGCGGGCGTAGTGATTCTGACTATGTCGGTTACTGGAGTTCTGCTCGGTTTTGAGCGGCAGATCAACGCCTGGGCTGATAACAAATACCACGTCCCACCACTACAAACAGGAACGAAACCCATCTCTATTGACGAGCTTCGTTCCGCTCTTCAACCAGGAACTCGACAACCTCCTTCTGTTACTGTTCGCGCAAATCCGTCAGCTCCCATCGAATTGAGCTATGGCCGTGAGCGAACCGTGTTCGTCGATCCATACACCGGCAAAGTTCTCGGCGATGCTCCCAAGAGCACGAGAGTCTTTTTCGCCGCGACGGAGAGACTTCATCGAGCGTTAGGCGGCGCAATCAGGAATAGCTTTGGTCATTCAGTAACAGGCTTCTGCAATCTCCTGTTTCTTGGCTTGGTTATCAGCGGAATTTATCTCTGGTTCCCCAAGCAGTGGACTTCCAAGCACATTCGTCCCGCCATCTGGTTTCGCAAGAATCTCAGCGGACGGCCTCGCGACTGGAACTGGCACAACGCCATTGGATTCTGGTGCGCGATGCCGCTCTTTTTTATCGTTCTGAGCGGTGTCATTATGTCGTACGCTTGGGCGAATAATCTGCTGTATCAATTAACGGGCAGTCCGCTGCCAGCGCCGCCATCAGCAAGCAGTCACCCGAGGCAGCGCATTGATGAACCTTCAACCTTTTTATCCTCTGATGAACTGTTGACTCGCGTGAAACAGCAATCGCCTGGTTGGAAAAGCATTAGCTTCCGCATGCCGACGCCACGCGATGGAGCCATCACGTTCACTACTGACGCGGGAAATGGCGGGCAGCCACAAAAGCGCTCTCAGCTCACTGTAGACCGGAAGACCGGGATAGTGATCCGCACGGAGAATTTTGACAGTTACAATCTCGGGCGCAAGCTCCGGCTGATTGCGCGGTTTTTGCACACTGGTGAAGTTCTTGGCCTACCTGGACAGATCATTGCCACCCTGGCCTCGCTAGGGGCAACATTTCTCGTCTGGACCGGCCTGTCGTTGGCACTCCGGCGCTTAGCCGACTGGAAAAGCCGTCGAGAAAGAACAAGGACGCTTACTACAGATTCCGAGCCTTTATCTGTTTAGCCCTCTGTAGAAACCATTTAAGTAGAACTTCCTTGGTACATCTCCCCGGTAAGTGAAAAATGACAGAAATCATCTTACTGCCGGAGACAAAATACTTATGTACTATTGCGATTCCCGTCTGCAGTATCCAGTTCGCGTGGAAAGGCCAAACCCGGTCTTTGCCAAGATGCTGCAACAGGCAATTGGTGGCGTTGAAGGCGAAATCCGCGTTTGCCTGCAATACTTTTTCCAAGCGTGGGGACAACGTGGTCCCAAAAAATATAGAGAAATGCTGCTGCAGACAGCAACCGAGGAGATTGGCCACATTGAGATGCTGGCAACTGCAGTGGCTCTTAACCTGGAAGGTGCTCCCGTCACCTTGAAAGATGAAATGGCAAAAGATGGAGCAGTGGCTGCGGTTCTGGGCGGCATGAATCCAAGACACTTCCTTTCAGCAGGATTATCCGCCACCCCGGAGAATGCTAACGGTGTTCCGTTCAACTGCTCGCACGTCTACGCCAGCGGCAACATTGCCGGAGACATGCTGGCCAACGCCACTGCCGAAGCAACTGGACGTACTCTGGCTTGCCGTCTTTATGAGATGACGGACGACCCTGGCATGAAGGATATGCTCTCGTTTCTGATCGCTCGTGACACCATGCATCAGCAGCAATGGCTGGCCGTGATCGAAGAATTGGGCGGCTTCAAGGAACAACTTCCGGTTCCAAATAGCTTTCCGCAGAGCAAGGAGAACCAGGAGTTCAGCTATGTGTTCATGAACTCAAACGTGGATGGAAGCATCAACGTTAGCGGTCGTTCCACGGAAGGCCCATCGCTTGACGGAAAAGGGCAGTTCACGGTAATGCAGAATAAGCCAATGGGCCAGGAGCCGGTACTAGCTACAGGTCCGAAAGAAGTGCATGCGCAAAATGAGCAGATGGCCGGAATTCTGGACAAGGTGAAGGCTGCAGTTTTGCCGAGCTAATTGGTTTTGAGTAAGCGTCTCTCAAAAAGCCGGTCAGTCCCGTACTGGCTCAACGGCTTTTTCGTCTGCATTGGTCCCAGTCAGGTGCTAACCTTGTACATTCAACAACTTATCTACGCATTTCGCTTAAATCCAACTATTAAAGCTGCTGATCTGTGATTAAATGAAAATGTCTCGCTTCATGCCGGAACGGAATGTACACCGTACACGGCGCCGTCGTTTGTTAGATCGGCGCCTACGGGAAGGTAAACTACTACTCAAAGGTGCTCTTGATGCGGATCATCCGATCATGGCGCATATCATCCCTATTCGCCGGTGTAATCTCTCCTGCGCTTATTGCAACGAATACGATAATTATTCGAGGCCGGTTCCGCTCGGCACCATGCTTCATCGCCTGGAACTGTTGGGCAATCTAAAGACCGGAGTGATCACGTTGAGCGGTGGTGAACCGCTTCTGCACCCGGACCTGGATGACATTATTCGCGGCATTCGCAAAAATGCCACGCTGGCCGGCATGATTACCAACGGCTATTTATTAACAGCAGAGCGCATTCAGAAACTGAACGACGCTGGTCTGGATTACCTGCAAATCAGTATTGACAATGTCATGCCTGACGATGTCTCCAAAAAGAGCCTGAAGGTACTGGATAAAAAGCTGCAACTCCTGGCGGAACATGCCGACTTTCACGTGAATATTAACTCCGTATTAGGCGGCGGAATCCGAAATCCGGAAGATGCCTTGACAGTGGGCAGACGTGCTATGGAACTCGGCTTCACGTCAACGGTCGGCATTATTCATGACGGAGACGGGCAATTGCGGCCCCTGGCTGATCGCGAGCGTGAAGTTTTTCTCGAAATGAAGAAGTTCGAGAAAAAACACTTTTCGCGTGTCAATGGCTTTCAGGAAAATATTGCCAACGGTCAACCGAGCGACTGGCGTTGCCGGGCTGGTTCGCGATATCTGTATATTTGCGAGGACGGCTTGGTGCATTACTGTTCGCAACAACGCGGCTTCCCTGCCAAGCCGCTCGAAAGCTACACGGTCGGGGATATCCGGCGCGAGTATGTCACCCAAAAGTCTTGTGCGCCGCTCTGCACCATCTCCTGTGTACACCAGATTTCCTATTTCGATTTCTTTCGCGGTAAGCAGACTCGCCTCGTCGAGCCGGTTCCGGAAGAGCAGCTAGTTACCATCAAGGCCTCGGGCGCGTAAGCAAACTGTTAAGCGTATGCCGGTTACTGCGATTGCCGCCGATTCGCGGGTAAAAGCCCATGATCCTGGTCCGGGCCATCCGGAACAACCGGCTCGTTACAGCGCAGTGATGAACCGGCTGGAATCCTCCGGCCTCCTTCATCGCTTATTGCCAATCGAAGTTCGCGATGCGAATGACGACGAATTGGCGCTTGCTCATAGGAGGAGCTACATCGAGCTTGTAGCGCGTGAAGTAGCGCAGGGTCGCAGGCAGCTCAGTACGGGAGATACAGACATTGTCAAGGGGTCGGACGAGATCGCGCGTCTCGCTTCAGGCTGCGTATTATCCGCTGTTGACGCCGTGTTCTCCCAAACAGCCGCGAATGCTTTTTGTATTGTGCGTCCGCCTGGGCATCATGCCAACGCCTCACGCGGCATGGGCTTTTGCCTGTTCAACCATGTCGCGGTAGCCGCCCGGTATGCGCAGCGCAAATATGGAGCGGAGCGGGTCGCGATTGTCGATTGGGATGTCCACCACGGGAACGGTACGCAGGACATCTTCTACGAGGATGGCTCGGTGCTGTTCTTCAGCACTCACCAGTCGCCCTGGTATCCGGGGACCGGCGCCGCCAATGAGCGTGGGGAAGGCAAGGGCGCGAATACAACCATGAACTGCCCGTTTCCCGCCGGTTCAGGGCACCGTGAAATTGTCGGTGCATTTCGAGAACTCTTTATTCCCGCTGTCGATCAATTCAAGCCCGATCTCATTCTGATCTCCGCCGGTTTCGATTCCCGCGCCGGCGACCCGCTCGGACAATTTTTACTGACAGACGAAGATTTCCGGCAATTGACGGAACTGATGACCGATGTAGCCGCCCGCCACTGCCACAACCGTCTGGTATCTGTTCTCGAAGGCGGTTACAGTTTGGAAGGTCTGGCGAACGGGACCGAAGCGCACGTAAGAGCATTACTGCAATAATCTTTTAGAGTCCGCTGCATCAATCCGCATTCCGGATCGCGTGATCCGGCCAGAGTCTAAAATCGCCAAACCAATGCCAGCGGGTGAGGACTAGTGACGTTGCGGCGTTCGCGGCAAGTCTTTGCTCCCGGTCTGGAGTGATAATCAGGAAAACGTCTGGCCTCGACAGATCTGATATGTCATT
>JBJMGL010000333.1:0-11760 GCA_045807985.1 Bryobacteraceae bacterium | reverse complement strand
TTCCAGGTAATATGATTTTGCACCACACGACTGCCGGTCGCGTTACTGCAGCGGATTTTATAATCCCAAGTCGGCAAGGTTTGAGTGATTAAGATATGCGTTGTTTCCAGATAGATCCCGTATCATAGGTGATCCGGAAAATGCCCGTTCAAACGATTATCCCTGGGATTAGGAATGAGAAACGCCGTAGTATCTGCAAATTCACCTGTCGTAGAGTTGATATAGTATACAGGTAAGTACCGAATTGTTGTCCAATCACGCACTAATCGGAAAATATTTCAGTTATGCACGTGATATGTGGTTATCGTCGGATGGATCTGCCTATAGGATTTGAGGCGAAATTTCATCGTCATCCTTATAGAAAGCATGGACCAAAACCAGCGCGGTCCTGAGCGACACTCGCCAAGCGATCACAAAACTTGCAAATTTTTGAATCCGGCTAACCCCGTATTTTCTCCGTGGTTTACCGAATTGCACCCGCGCCAGAGACCAGCCCTTTCGCCCTTCGGCATGCTATCGTGCGCCTTCACCAAAGCCTATGTCCGCCCTTGCTTCTTCTCCCCTGACCAGCGAGCGCCGTCTCGCCGCCAATCGCGCCAATGCTCAACGGAGCACGGGACCCTGCACCAAGGAAGGAAAAGCCAAGTCCTCGCTCAATGCCGTGAAAACCGGCCTGACGGGTCGCACCGTCCTGCTGCCAAGCGAGGATGCCGAAGCCTACGAAGCGCATCTAGCCCGTTATCAACAGGAGTTCCAGCCCGTCGGCGTCCTCGAAACCCAACTCGTGCAAAATCTGGCTGACACCCAATGGCGCTTAGACCGCATCGCCAACCTGGAGGCCGGGATCTTCGCCTTAGGCCGCCTCCAATATGGCGAACTATTTAAAGGCCAGGAAGCTCGGCATCTGCTGGACGCCCACATTCTGATGACCGAGGCCAAACATTTTAAAAATCTACACCTGCAGGAAAGCCGCTTGCGCCGTCGATACCAACAGGACGCGCAAGAACTGAAAGAACTCCAGGCGGAGCGCAAAAAAGAGCAGGAAGCAAAGAAGGAAGAAGGAGCCAAGGGAGCCGCCAAACCCACTAATGGCTTCGAATTTACAGATCCCGCAAAACCGGGCCGCGACCGTGAGGGAGCAAACCGCCCATCAACGGACTTAGTCCATTCGGGTGCTGAATCGGCTCCAGCGCAAACCGCTGTTGCAAACATGAGTTCAACAGCATCGTAGTCCCACCCTCATATCAGTCTCTCTGCCGGACGTCGAATATACATTGCTAGGCACACACCCTAGTACAATGGCAATTTCATGTCACAACTACTTGCTGGCAAAACCGCCCTTGTGCTCGGTGTCGCCAATAAGTGGAGCATCGCTTACGCCATTGCTGCTGCGTTCGTTCGCGAAGGAGCTTCACTAGTCCTCACCTACCAAGGTGAGCGTCAAAAACAAACGGTGGAGGAGCTTGGCGCCGAACTGAAGGCAACAAAGATTCTGAGCTGCGATGTCACAAAACAGGAAGAACTAGAAAATCTTGTTAAAGAGTTAAAAGCAATCACCCCTACGCTGGATGCCGTGGTCCATAGCATCGCATTCGCTAACAGAGAGGATCTCAGCCGGCCCTTTCTCGAAACCAGCCGCGATGGTTATCTGCTGGCCCAAGAGGTAAGCGCCTACTCGCTGGTCTCGGTGGCCCGGGCCGTAGCACCGCTCATGACAAATGGCGGTTCACTAATTACTTTGACCTACCTGGGATCTACTCGCGTTGTTCAGAACTATAATGTTATGGGTGTAGCAAAGGCAGCGCTTGAAGCTTGTGTCCGTTATTTGGCCGGTGAGCTTGGTTCGTCCCAAATTCGTGTGAATGCTATCTCTGCTGGCCCAATCAAAACAACATCGGCCCGTGGCGTCAGGGATTTCTCAAAAATACTGGACGGGGTGGCTGCCACCGCGCCTTTACGCAGAAATACCGATCCGGCGGAAGTAGCCGACACTGCGGTTTTCCTTGCCAGCGATTTGGGCCGTGGGGTTACTGGAAATATTGTATTTGTCGATGCTGGATTTCAGATTATCGGTGCTGGTATTAGTGGGTGATCCGCGCCTAACCTTTCGGTTCGCTGGCGCGTCTCAATTGACAGTAGTTTTCCTGCTTCACTATTCTGTACTTTCGAGCACAACAGCGATAGAAACAGGTGATTCGCCCTGCTAAGTCGAATCTTAATTTGTTACTTATATGATTCAGGTTGAAGGTCTTTCCAAGAAATACGCGCGTCATGTTGCGGTCGATAATATATCGTTCTCGGTCGATAAGGGCGACATTGTTGGCTTTCTCGGTCCCAATGGCGCGGGCAAAACCACGACCATGCGGGTTTTAACCGGCTTCATGCCGCCTACGGCGGGTAAGGCGACCGTAGCGGGTTATGACGTTTTCGAGAACCCTTATGAAGTAAAGAAGCGTATCGGCTATCTTCCCGAAGCTCCGCCCGTGTACCAGGAGATGAGCGTGCAGGACTATCTCATGTTTGTAGCGCGCTTGAAGAACGTGCCAAACGGAGAAGTGAAGAGCCGCACGGAGCAGGTGATGGAGCGCTGTTCCGTTGCCGACGTGAAATCAAAGCTCATTTCGAAGCTCTCAAAGGGCTACCGTCAACGCGTAGGTCTCGCGCAGGCGATCATTCACAATCCGGAAGTTCTCATTCTTGATGAACCAACTTCCGGCCTCGATCCGAAGCAGATTACGGAAACACGCGACTTGATCTTGCGCCTTGCCGGTGAGCATACCATCATCCTGAGCACCCACATCCTTCCCGAAGTGGAAGCGATCTGCCGCAAGGTCATCATTATTAATCGCGGCAGGCTGGTTGCTACGGACTCAGTGGAGCGCCTGAAACATCGAGGTGTTGCAAACGCCGTGCAGGTGCAGGTTGACACGAACGGACAGGCGGATGGTCAAGTCGTGCGTCAGAAACTCGAACAGGTTTCGGGGGTCAGTAAAGTGCTTGAGAAAACTGCTTCCGGTAATCGCTTGTACTATGAGGTTGAAAGCCTTCCGGAGCGCAATCCGCGCGCCGATATTGCGCGTGCCGTTGTCCACGCCGGCTGGAATCTGCTCGAACTCAAATCCACTACGCTATCGCTGGAAGAAGCTTACCTGCAGTTGACTGGCGCTCAAGCTAGTGGGGCTGCTCTGGTTGACGGAGGTGTGCAGTGAGAAATATCTGGACGATTGCCCGCCGCGAGCTTTACTCCTATTTCGTTTCACCTGTGGCATGGGTCCTGCTTGCCATCTTTGCGCTCCTGAGCGGCCTGTTTACCTACATCATTAGCGCGACCTTCGTCCGGTACTCCATGGAAGGACAGATGCGAGGCCAGGGTGGTCCCATGAACCTGAACGAACAGGTGATCGCGCCGCTCTTTTCCAATATTGCGGTCGTTGGGCTGTTTCTCATTCCCCTGATCAGCATGCGTTTGTTCGCAGAAGAAAAGCGTCAGGGCACGATTGAACTGCTGGCTACTTCGCCGATCCATGATGTTGAAATCGTCCTTGGCAAATGGCTCGCGGCGGTGCTGATGTATGGAGCCCTTCTGCTTGTCCTTATGCTTGATTTCTCGTTTTTGTTCATCCACGGCCAGCCGGATTGGAAGCCGGTTGCAACGGGTCTGCTTGGCATTCTGCTGCAAGGCGCCTGTTTGCTCGCGCTTGGCACTTTTATCTCGACATTAACAAAAAATCAGATTGTCGCGGGTGCTGTGGGATTCTCGCTTTCCCTGGTGCTCTGGATTTTGAACTGGACCACTTCGTTCGGCAACGGTGAGTCGGTTCAGGTCTTGAATTACCTGTCCATTGTGAGCCATATGGATAGCTTTTCACGCGGCGTGATCGATACTAAAGACTTTGTATATTACCTCTCTATGATTTTCCTTGGATTATTTCTTACGACTCGCTCGCTCGAATCGTTACGGTGGAGGGCATAAATGGCTGAGTCTATTCCAAACGAAAGCACAATGAAGGTGCCACGAGTGGCTACCGTTTCAGCCCGCCAGGCTCGCTTCGGCGCAACTGCTGGTCTTTACACCATTGTTGTGATCGCCATTCTGGTTCTAGCGAACTGGCTGGCGAACCGCTACAACAAAACCTACGACACCACCAGCAATAAACGCTACACGCTGTCCCAAGAAACGCAGAAGATGGTCAAGAACCTGAAATCGGATGCGACCATCACCTATATCGACAGAAGCAGCGGTTTCGAATCCGCCCGAGGCATGCTGGATCGATATAAAAATTTGTCGTCCAAGATTCATGTTCAGTACATCGACCTTCAGAAGCAGCCGATGATTGTCCGTTCTTATGGCGTGCGTTTTCCAGGCACCGCTTATGTGGAAGTTGGCCAACGGCGTGAAGAGGCTAAATCTCTTACGGAAGAGGGCATCACGGGCGCTTTTCTGAAGGACTTAAAGGGGGTTCGCAAAGTCTGCTTTGTTAGCGGTAGCCGGGAGCACTCGTTGGATAGCACCGATGGAGATGGTCTTTCACAATTCAAAACCTTCTTAGAGCGCGACAATTACCAGGCGAGCGCGATAACGCTTCTCGATAAAACTGAAGTGCCGAAAGACTGTAATGTGCTCATCATGGCGGGTCCGCGATCCGATTACACCGCTAACGAAGTAACGGCTATCAAGAATTATGTGCAAGGCGGCGGCCGGGCGATGTTTTTGCTTGATCCGCCCTTGAACTTTGGCCGCGAGCATATTGCCGACAACACCGGGCTTACTGATCTTCTGGCAAGCTGGGGAGTTACTCAAGACAAAGATCTCGTTCTGGAACAGAATCCCATGGGACAGCTTTTTGGCTACGGTCCTGAGATTCCTCTCGTAAACAACTACGAATCGCATCCCATTGTGGCTGATTTGAAAAGCAGCTTCACCGGGTTTCCAGTCACTCGCTCCCTGCAGGTCAAGAATGGCGATAAGACGACTGTTGAAAAACTGTTTTCCACGACCGATCGCGCCATCGCAACGACGCGCCTTGACTCAAACGAAATTAATCCCAGCGATCCAAGCAATAAAAAAGGACCTTTTGTTCTTGGCGCTGCCGGCAGCTACAACACTGGTAACGCTAATAACCCGGGCCGGTTTGTCGTTATCGGCAGTTCTGGATTTCTTGCCAATGCCATGATCACATTTCAGGGGAATCGGGACTTGGCGCTCAATGCGGTGAATTGGCTTTCCTCTGATGAGGATCTGATCTCCATTCGTCCGAAAGCGCCAGAAGATCGCCGTCTGAATGTGAATCAACGTCAGATGAACCTGTTCTTCTATTTCGATCTTATTGCGATTCCGCTCTTAATCATTGTGGGCGGCGTCTCGATTTTTTTGAAGCGGAGATAGAATGAAGCCTCGTAATCTTCTGGTCGCTGCGGTTCTTCTGGCCGCCCTCAGCGGAGTTGTTTGGTGGTCAAAGCGTCATCCCGAGGCTGCACAGTCCACGACTGCGACACCGCCCAATCCCAAGCTGGTGGATATACCCGAAGCACAGATTCAAAGCATTAATTTGAAAAAGAAAGACGGCTCCCTGCTCGCGGTAGAGCGCAAAGGCGATAAGTGGGCAATCACTCAGCCGCAGCCCTATCCGACTGATCAGGACGCTGTCAACAGCCTGGCATCGTCCTTGAGCCCGGTTTCCGCTGACAATCTTGTGGAAGACAAGGTGACGGACTTCATCAAATACGGCTTGACTACGCCGAGTCTCAGCGTTGCCGTTCATCAGAAGAACGGCAAAACCAGCGATATCGTTTTCGGAGATGATGTTCCCGCCGGATCACTCGTCTACGCCCGGGTAGGAAGTGATCCAAAGGTTTACGCGGTTTCCTCTTCCGTCAAGACATCGCTGGACAAAAGCGTGAATGATCTGCGCGATAAGCGCCTGCTCACCTTCAATTCAAACAATCTGTCGCGTATTGAGCTGGTCTCATCAAAGTCCGATATTGAATTTGGCAAGAGCAACGCAAATGACTGGCAAATTATTAAACCGCAACCATACCGCGCTGATAATTTTCAAGTGGAAGAGCTTCTGCGCAAGTTGACGGATGCAAAGATGGATCTCTCAACCAGCGCCGCTGACGCAAAAAAGGCAGAGACAGCTTTCGCCTCTGGCCAGTCCCTTGCTTCCGCGAAAGTCAGCGACACAGCAGGCACGCAAACTCTTGATGTTCGCAAGAATAAGGATGATTACTATGCCCGGAGCAGCGGCGTAAAAGGCATATACAAAGTATCGTCCGATCTTGGCAAAGAGCTTGAGAAAACGCTTGATGATTTCCGTAATAAGAAGATCTTTGATTTCGGCTTTAGCGACCCGACTAAGATCGAAGTGAGCGGCAATCCCGGTGATAAGACGTATACCCGTAGTGGAACCGATTGGAAGTTGAACGGCCAAGTGATGGACCCGGGTTCTGTTCAGGCTTTCATCGATAAATTACGTGATCTCGCGGCTGCTAAATTCGTCACGGCTCCATTTTCTTCTTCCGTCATGACGGTCGCGGTCACATCCAACGATGGAAAGCGTTCCGAAAAGGTCGAGTTCGCCAAAACAAATGACGGCTACCTGGCGCGCCGCCAGAACGAACCCGCGCTGTATCAACTCGACAATAAGGCAGTGAACGATATTTTGGAAGCAAGCAAGGCCATAAAGCCGAACGCTTCCGGGAAAAAATAAAACGGCGTAGGTACTCGACACTCTCGCTCAATTCTTATGTCTGCTCTCAATACAGACCTTTATGAACTGACAATGGCGGCGGGGTACTTCGCCGCTGGCAAAACCAATGAGGTCGCAACATTTGAGCTGACCACCAGACGTCTTCCACACGGTCGTAATTTCCTCCTCGCCGCGGGACTGCAACAGGCAGTTGAGTATCTTCTGAACTTACGATTCGAAAAGGACGAGATCGATTATCTTCGTTCACTCCCTCACTTCCAAAACTCTTCTCCTGAATTTTTCCGCTTCCTATCGGATCTCCGCTTTACGGGCGATCTGTTCGCCTTGCCTGAGGGTACGCCGGTTTTCGCCAATGAGCCGCTCGCCATTGTGCGCGCTCCCATCGTGGAAGCGCAATTGGTGGAAACGTATCTGCTCTCTACATTCGCGTTTCAAACTACCATCGCGTCGAAGGCTGTGCGGTGCGTTACCGCGGCGGAGGGCCGTTCCGTCGTGGAGTTTGGCAGCCGTCGCGCGCACTCGCCGGAAGCGGGCGTGCTTGCCGGACGAGCCGCTTATATAGCTGGCTGCTCCGGTACCAGCAACACCCAATCCGGCATGAAATTCGGCATTCCTGTTTTTGGCACCGCCGCGCACTCCTGGACCATGTCGTTCCCGAGCGAGGAGGAATCATTTGTCCAGCTGCAAAAACTGCTGGGTGATACAACGGTTTTTCTGATCGATACCTACGATACCCTGAAGGGCGCGCATATGGCTGCAAGCCTCGGCCAGCCCTGTTGGGGAGTTCGTTTGGACAGCGGCGATCTGGGTTCCCTTTCACGTGAGGTACGCCACATTCTCGACAGCGCTGGATTACAAAAAGCCAAGATTTTTGCCACAAACGATTTAGACGAGTATCGCCTGGCTGAGTTAATTAGTGCAGGCGCTCCCATTGACGCATTCGGGATTGGAACTCAACTGGCGACCTCTGCCGACGCGCCCGCTTTATCCGCCGTGTACAAATTAGTTGAGTTAAGGCACGGCAACAAAGTCATGTATGCAGCAAAGTTCAGCGCTGACAAGAGCACGCTGCCGGGAGCAAAGCAGGTTTATCGCTATCCCGATCACGATTTAATTGCTTTAGGCACTGAATGTAATAGTGAAAAAGGAGAACCGCTGATACGGCCCGTGCTGATGAATGGTGAGCCGGTAGAAGCTTTGCCGACCACTTCGAGAATCCGCTCTCACTCGCAAGCAGCGATAGCGACGCTTCCCAAAGAATTGCTATCGCTTGGTGAAGCCCCTCCCTATCAAGTCGAAGTGAGCCCGGGCCTTAAGGAACTAGCCGAGGGCGTTCGGGAACGCCTCCAACTGCTGGAAGCGAGATAATTTAAATGTGAAGACGGTATTCTTCGACGTCGATACGCAAATCGATTTCTTGTTTCCGGCGGGCGCGTTATATGTTCCTGGCGCTGAGGGCATTGTTAAGCACTTGATCGAGTTGACCCGTTTCGCCGCGGCAAACGGCCTTCAGATTATTTCCACTGCGGACGCGCACACGGAAAACGACCAGGAATTTGGGACATGGAAACCGCACTGCGTCGTGGACACTGCTGGCCAGACGAAAGCTTCAGGCACTCTTCTCCCCCAAGCACTGGTTCTGCCGAGCACGGAAGTAAAGCTTGAAAATATACAGGCCAATGCTCAAACCGCACCGCAAATTCTGATTGAGAAGCAGAGTATCGACTGTTTCACGAACCCAAACCTTCATCCGCTACTGAAGGTATTGAACCCACAACGCTATGTTGTGTACGGAGTTGCTACTGAGGTTTGCGTGCAGAAGGCCGCGTTTGGACTCTTGAAAACTGGAGCACGGGTTGAACTCGTGACGGACGCTACGACAAGCCTCGGTAGAAACCAAGGGCGGGAAACATTTGCGGATTTCCAGGCAGCCGGTGGAATCCTGACCACAGTAGCGGCCGTTACCGCTTCAGCCGCTCATTAGCGGTAAATACTCACGAGGTGTTGACCGGCAGGCAGCATAATCGATTTATTGCCGCTTGCAAATGGCTTCGGCAGGAGCACCCCGTCAACTTCCACGGACGCGACTGGGGAATTCAGTTTTGCGATAGCGCGGCTGCGGCTTACATACGCCAGGTCAACGCTGTTTTTCCCTGCAATTGCTGATTGAATATCTCCGTTAAAATCAATGAGCGTTACCGCAGGCTGTTCCGTTGCAGCCGTTAGCCGATGCGTACCGGCGGGCGCCAGCACGTACTCCGCATCCTGCACAGGCCACGGCTTTCCGTCTATTTTGACCGGGCCATTCCACGCTACCCGCGTCGGCTCCGCGGCACTGATTTCAACTTCATCCGCAGCAACGGGCAACACTCTCGCTGTTGTGGCGGCTGCCGGCAAGAGCGAAAGGTCCTGCTTTTCCAGCGAGTTCTCAAAGTAGAGCGCCACTCGCGCAAACGAATTTGCGGCTTCGTGTACTAGCTCCAAAAGTTCCACACCGGTTTGTTTCTTTGTCGGGTAAACATCCTGGTAGCGCTCGACAACATTGATATCCACGGCAATTTGCCGACGGTCTTTCGTCAGCTCGCTATATTTACTCGCCAGTTTGGAATATCGCTCCGCGCCTAATCCCCAAAGTGGGGCTGGATCTTCTACCAGCAATGTGCTGCGCCGCGCTCGAATCATGGGCAGAGTACGAGCTACGTCAGCGCCTAACGCATCCCGAATACCGGGATCGAAACGATCATCAATGTGCGTTAGCACAATATCGAGGTGGGGTTTGCTGGATTTCAGCCGTCCGAGGACGTCCAGCCAGTCCGTTTGCATACGGGACGCGAGGCGGGCGCGAAAATCTAAAAACTTACGCAGCCTATCTGCATCCTTTCCGCCAGAGTAAGGCGAATTTGGATCAAACAGCAGCTTGGGATCAAATCCTTCCGCCTGCCTGAACTCCGCACGCACATCATCGTTAAGCGGCGTAAACCGGGCTGGATTCGATGCGCCTTCCAGCGATTCGAAGTACAATTCCCCTGCGTTCACGCCATCCCAGTCGAACCTTTGCAGCAGAATGCCGACCTGCTTTTCTATCTCCCGATGGCATTCCGGATTTTGCAGGTTCATGAGCTTGCGCCAGTCGAGTTGCGCATCCTGTCCGAGCGCCGTTTTTTCGCGCCACTCTGGATGATCCGCCCAAAACTTTTCGCTGACATGAGGCAGTTCCAGCCATGCATAAACAAGAATGGCATTGCGATGGCAAGCCTCGATCAGCTCCTTCAGGTATTCATCCTGCGTCGTATCAGGCTCCATGTTATGCCAGGCCGCGACGTGCAAAACGCTGATACCGGCTTTCCGCCATCTCTGCGCTAAGTAATCCACGTCAGCGCGAATACGATAGGCGGAATCAAAAAAGGCCCACAATTGAGTCGTGCGCAGCGGCAGTTCCAAGCCGAGATCCGCCGCTGCTTGCAGAAGATAGGGATAGCATTCACTTCCTGAAGGGCCGGGTGCTGTCGCCACCCAAAGGATGGCTCCTCCATCGGTGCGCTTTCCAGCGATTACAGGTGCGCCTTTCCATTTTTCGGTCGCAAACACTTGAAAGTCACTTGGCAGTTTCGCTAGCGGCACAGATTCAGGATGTTCCCAAATGATCTGCATTTTAGGAGCATGGCTGTCGCGGATTTGGCGTACAGGTACGATCTGCGATTCTGTCATGACCCCTGCTTTCTGCGCCGCAATACCTGTTCCTTCGATAATCACCAGATGTTTAGCTGAAAGCGATAAAACATCAGACGGATCATTTGATCCCAGCACAATAACGGAAGCATCATCGCCCCGCGTCTCTGCAATCCCTACAGCGCCAAATATCTTTCTCCATGGTCCGGGGTCCGTTCCGTTTACGAGAAATGCGCCCGTGGCAGTTGCGAAGGCGGGCATGGCGGCCAGCCCTAGTAGTAAAGCTGCGGCAAATTGAGTGGTTTTCATCGCGTGATTGCGTACCAGAATCCAATGCGAATGTCGTTGTAATTCGGTCTACGCGGATTGTATTGGTTGTTTGTGTAAACGCCTCGAAGAAGATCAGCAGAGAAATAAACGTTGGGCGGCATAAACGGCATTCGAAGCTTCAAGCCAGGGCCCATCTCGACAGTATTTGCCCAATACTGGTTTTTTAAATCGTGCGTATAGTTCACGTTGAACAGCGCTTGCGCGGTCAGACCGGACCCAATGTGAAACGTCCGGCCTGCTCTGTGCTGTGAATAAAAAAGCCAGTCTTTATCGAAACGGCTGACATAGATGGCATCGGCCGTTGTCTCGTAAAACCATCCTGAGTGCTGGTTGTTCAGCAAGGTTCCAAAGCCCTTCGCAAAGTTGACACCGCCCCGGTAATCAGGAGTTGCCGTGCCGATGTCATGCCGGAACGGCAAGTACTTGATTGCTTCGCCCGCTTCCGCCCAACCTGTGATGTGGCGCCAAGTCCTCGTCGAGATACCCGCTCCCACAATGAAGGAGCTTTCCGACAAGTATTGCGGCGCAACAACCGCTGTGCTCATGCTGCTCTTAACGTCACCCATGAATCGCGTTGACAAATAGAAAGTGAGCAGGTGATTCCATGCGCCTAACGGCAGCGGCACGGTTCGTTTGATTTGCCCATAGGTGAACACATCCTGCCAGCGGCTGGAATACATCGGAAGCAGCCACATGGTAGTTTGCGGCAGGGTATCGCCGCGAAGATTATGGAAAGCTTTGTTGGCTTCAGCCGCAACGAAAAGGTCTTCCGAGCGCCGCGCTCGGTTAAACCACCAGATGGCATCGGCGTCATCTTTTGCCAGGTTATAAGCGTAGCCTAGCTGCAGCATAAGTTCCGCATCATTCGGATGCTCCTCATGCGCTTGGCGCAGATACCTGATGGCGTCGCGCACATAGCCTAATGCAAGACTCTTTTTGCCCATGATGACCGGGTCAACAAGCGCAGGCGCGGCCATTGCTGGCGCCGCTTCGGTAGCGACGCGTTTATTGAACCCATATAAAGTGGATAGCTGAGCGCTTGCTAGTCCTG
>JBJMGL010000332.1:0-11899 GCA_045807985.1 Bryobacteraceae bacterium | reverse complement strand
TCCCTTCTTTTTCGATCAATCTTTATCGCAGAGCTTCCCTAGCGCCACTCCGGTGTTTCTGCTGCGCAACGGATTTCCAGCGGGACAGTTCGGACCGGGGATTCTGGATTTAACGAAACTGCAAATTCGCGCGCAAGACCCGTATCAACGAACCTCTTACATCGGGCAAACCAGCTTCGGACCCCAAATTCAGATCAGCCAAACTACCGTTCTCGACATCTCTTATGTTGGCAACTTCGGACGCAAAATGAACCGGCTACGAAACGCCAATCAGGGCCGCATAACCGGCTTCACCGCAACGGGCACGCCCATTCCCCTCTTTCCCTATGCGAACCTGAACACAGATGTGAACACCCTTGGCGGCAATCATGCCTTTTTGGAACTGGCGACAAACGACGGAAATACAAACTACAACGGCCTGCTCGTGTCATTCCGGAAGCGCTTCGATAAAGGTATCGGTTACGGCCTCAGTTATACCTGGAGCAAGAACCTGGCGGATTTCTTGGACAACCTGACAGGCGGTTCCACTCCGGCGGATGCCTATAATTACAGCCTGGAACGAAGCTATTCGCCCTTTGATACGACACACCGGTTCGTGGGCAATGTCCTTTGGAACTTACCCATTGGAAAGGGCGGCCTCATTCTTAATCGTGGCGGATGGGCCAGCACTCTGATCGGCGGCTGGCAGATCAACAGCATTGTCGCCTTGCAAACCGGAACACCGTTCACTGTCACTTACACTGACGTCAGCTCTACCGGGGGCAATCATCAAAACCGGGCCAACTGCATTTCAAACCCTTATGCCGGAGCCAGTACCGATCCATCGCGGATCGCGGGAGGCAACGCTCCCGGCTTCTTCCTGAATCCTGCCGCCTTTGCTGCTCCAGCGTCGGGCACGTTCGGCAATTGCGCTCCGCGCTCTTTCCATGGTCCCGGCCTTGAGAATGTGGATCTCAGCCTGTTTAAGCAGTTCCTCTTGAGAGAGCAGTGGAAGCTTGAGTTCCGAAGCGAGTTCTTTAACTCATTCAATCATCCGAGTTTTACCAATCCAAGCTCAAATTTCTCACCGGCTGCGCAAGGCTCGTTCGGCAAAGTGTTCGATACGGTCACGGACCCGCGTGAGATTCAGTTCGCGCTCAAGCTCTACATCTGAACACCGGGCCTTTTATGAAATTGCTTGTTGTCCCTTTCGTTCTCGCATCGTTGGCTTTTGCACAGTTGCCGTACGTGACCGCTGTTCAACCGGCGATCGTGGCCCAGGAGATACCGGCCAATCGCGGCTCAGCAGCTTTATGGCAAAGCTTAAAAAAGCTGCATACTCGCGCCAGCCTCATCATGATTACTGCCCATCCGGACGACGAGGATGGCGGTATGCTGACCTACGAATCACGGGGGCAGGGAACCAGGGTCGCGCTGCTGACGCTCAATCGAGGCGAAGGTGGCGCAAACGTCATGTCGCCCGACTACTTCGACGCGCTCGGGCTTGTCCGCACCATGGAACTTCTTGCTGCGGGCCGCTATTACGGCGTAGATCAGTACTGGACGCGAGTCATCGATTACGGCTTCTCGAAAACCAAGGCTGAATCGATCAGCAAGTGGACGCACGATCGCGTGTTGTACGACGTAGTGCGAGTCGTCAGAACCGTGCGTCCCCTGGTCGTTACGTCGGTTTTCGTGGGCGGTCCCAGCGATGGACACGGCAACCACCAGACAGCCGGTGCCATGGCCCAGGAAGTTTTCAAAGCGGCTGGCGACCCCAATGTTTTTCCCGATCAGATCAAAGCCGGGCTGCAGCCCTGGACACCCATCAAGGATTATGCCCGTCAGCCCTTCAGTCGGCGCGGTGGCAGCAACCTGCCGGTAAACGTCCAAATTCCGGAAGGCACCTATGATCCGATGCTCGGCATGTCATACGTGCAGCTATCGCGCGAAGGATTAGGGTTCCAAAAATCGCAGAATGGTGGAAGTTCCATTCCGAAAGCTGGACAGATGCTCAGCGGCTACCACCGTTTTGGCTCCACGATCTCAGCGCAAGACAAGGAGAAAGACTTCTTCGATGGAATCGACACCTCCCTGCTTGGCATCGCTAGCCTAGCTGAAAGCGGCGACACGGGATTTCTCCGCGACAGTCTGACAAAAATCAATAGTGCGGTAGAAGACGCCACGGCAAAATTCTCCGCAGTCCAGCCGGAAGTGACGGCTCCGGCGCTGGCAGCCGGACTGAAACAAACGCTTGCCACCCTCGACGCGCTGACCAAAAGTAACTTATCGGAAAGAGCGAAATACGACGTCCGGCACGAACTGGAAATCAAACGCGTTCAGTTCAACAACGCTCTAGGGGAAGCCCTCGGCTGATCCGTATCGGCAACCGTGACCCCAAACACGGAACCCAATCCGCTGATGGTCATGTTCATGGGCGACCCCGAGACATTTCAAACCGCCATTCCCGGTCAGATTTTCAACGTCAAAGTTCACGTCAGCGGCGGAAGCAAAACTCCAGTTCAACTCGTTCAGGCCACCGTGGAATCCTACAGCCAGAAGACGCCCTGGCAGGTCAAACCGCTAGGGAAGATGAATTCCGACGCGCTTGCCAACGCCGAAGCGGTGGACGGAAAATTTGAGGTCAGCGTTCCCGAAGATGCGGCCTTTACCCGCCCCTACTTCGCAAGACCCGACATTGAACAATCCTATTACGACATTCATGACGAACACTTCCTGAATCAGCCCCTGCCTTCCTATCCCTTATGCGCCTGGGCGGATTTTACCTTCGAAGGCGCGCCGATTCGTCTCGGCCAGTATGTGCAAACCATTAAGCGAGTCACAGGCGAAGGAGCTGTCTTCGAGCCGCTGGTCGTTGCTCCCGCGATCGGCGTTGGGATCTCGCCACGCGCCGGAATCGTTCCGCTCAACGCGAAATCTTTTACCGTGACTGGCGTAGTTCACAGCAATGTCAAGGGGCCAGCCAACGGCAAACTGCAATTATCGCTGCCCAAAGGCTGGACGTCTGAACCTGTGTCAGCGAATTTCACCCTCGCCGATGATGGCCAGGATCAATCCGTCACTTTTCAAATCACGCCCGCAGCACTCACTGAGAAGCCATACGGGATCACAGCCGTTGCTGAATACGGAGGGCGTCAGTATAAGGAAGGTTATTCTGTCACCGGCTACACAGGGTTAAGACCCTACTTCCTCTATCAAGGAGCTACTTATAAACTGTCGGGTCTCGATGTAAAAGTCGCGCCAAACCTGAAAGTTGGCTACGTGATGGGCAGCGGCGATGACGTGCCCTCATCCCTAGAACACTTGGGCATTCATGTCAGCTTTCTAGGATCTTCCGAGATCGCCACCGGCAATCTCAGCGCCTATGACGTTATCCTTCTTGGAGTGCGCACTTATGCGGCCCGTAATGATCTGCGGATCTATAACAGCCGTATTTTGGACTACGTGAAGAACGGCGGGGTGGTTATCGTGCAATACAACACGCCGGAGTTCGACCACAATTACGGACCATACCCGTACACCATGACCTCCAACCCGGAAGAGGTCACGGACGAGGCTTCCCAAGTAGAAATTCTCGACAAGCAAAACCCGATTTTCAACTGGCCAAACAAGATCTCGGAAAAGGATTTTTCCGGGTGGGTGGAAGAGCGCGGCTCGAAATGGATGCAGTCCTGGGATTCGAACTACCAAGCGTTGCTCGAAACTCACGACGAAGGACAAGCGCCGCAAAAAGGCGGCCTGCTGTACGCAAAGTACGGCAGGGGCATCTATATCTACAACGCCTACGCTTTCTACCGGGAGCTGCCGGAAGGCGTGCCCGGAGCTTACCGGTTGTTTGCCAACATGTTGAGCTTGCCTAAATATCAGGGTTTTGACAAGTAGGGTGGCGGTCAGGATTCCGTCCAAAAACCCATCGGTGGCTCTCACTGGAGCCACTTTACTCTGAACCCCACTTGTCATGCACAATGTGGAATTTAAGTCTCCAAGTTGCGCGTTTCAAACTAACTCGCTCACGCGAGGGACGCTGCGCGTGAGGCCTCGAGAAAGTTTCGATGGCGTAAGGGCTTTGTTGCTTGGAACAACCATCCGGAGTATTATCAAGGCTATGCCACGGATGGCCACCCCTCCTTCCCAGCAGGTGCTTTCCCGGCCACCAGTACGAAAGTACCAAAAGGGCATTGAAAACCCATAGCTAAGACTGCATCCCTCGCAGACGCGAGCGAGTCACTTCAAACGGCCTGATCGAAACCGTCGCGGCCCGGAGTGTGTCCGTTGCCAGATTGTGCTCCGCCGCGTCGCCTCCGATAAGGTACTAGCGTTTCTCGGCCAAGTGTCGCAGACCTGAACGCGATTCCAAAAAGCGGGGCCATGCTCAGGATTGGCTCCATTCCTACGGAGGAATCACGCTAAGCTGATTCTGAACTATGAGAGATACGGCTGTTCTGCTGATCAACTGCCCAGACCGCAAGGGCTTGGTCGCGGCGGTCGCAACCCTTCTTTACCGATACGGCGCCAACATCACGCATGCTGATCAACATCAAGACCACCAGGTCGGCCTGTTTTTTATGCGCGTCGAATGGGTGCTGGAAGGATTCGACCTGAGCGCATTCCAGGCAGAGTTCCAAACAATGGCTGTGGAACTACAGATGCAGTGGCAACTCCAGTTGATGTCGCAGCTGCCGCGTGTAGCGGTTTTCGTGTCTCAGCACCTTCACTGCCTCGTGGATATCCTCCATCGGCAACAGGCCGGAGAGCTTTACTGTTCTATTCCGCTGATCATCAGCAATCATCGCGATGCCGAAGCGCTGGCGCGCTTCTATGGAATCGAGTTCCGGCACATCCCCGTGGAGTCGAATGCAAAGAAAGGAGCTGAGGACGAGCAGCGCCGTTCCTTATCAGCAGAATCGATCGATTTAGTTGTGCTGGCTCGCTACATGCAGGTTCTCTCGTCTGATTTTGTGCAGGAGTATCCCACGCGGATCATCAATGTACATCATTCTTTCCTACCGGCCTTTGTAGGTGCTCGCCCTTACCAGGCAGCCTTCCAGCGGGGCGTAAAGCTGATCGGCGCGACGAGTCACTACGTTACCGCGGCACTGGATGACGGTCCGATTATCGAACAAGATGTCGTGCGCATTTCGCATCGGGATCAAGTCGAAGATCTCGTAAGGAAGGGCCGGGATATTGAGAAGTCTGTGTTGTCTCGGGCAGTAGCGTGGCATCTGGAGCGCCGTATTCTCTGTTATGGCCACAAAACCGTCGTGTTCGACTAGTCGACCCAGTTCGGCCGTGAGGCCGCTGAAATGAGAGCGCAACGAGCCACGCCCACAACTTAGCTCTCTACCGATTATTTTTATTTGGTCATAGAATCGGCAAACCACCCAGTGAAAGTGGGTCGCTGGATTTCCGG
Source organism: Bryobacteraceae bacterium (assembly GCA_045807985.1). GTDB lineage: Bacteria > Acidobacteriota > Terriglobia > Bryobacterales > Bryobacteraceae > Bog-105. The sequence continues at coordinate 6,489 of JBJMGL010000332.1, read as the reverse complement.
TGTTGTCAGGAAGCGTAGGCTTATACCAGACATCCGAAAGTCTGTTCACCGTATCGATCCGCCCTTCATGACCAAACAGGATTACAACGGTGAAAGCTTCTCCTTGGCTCTCTACTGGAGATCTGACTCTTACTGTTCACTACAAAATTGTCTTCTGGAAATCCTCCGCCATCTCCTGACCGACTCCTCCAAACTCCGCATTGATTTGGCGTGCGCGCTCCAACGCGGCCTCAACATGAGGAAGCACATTTTGCCGTCCAATGTGTTCGACGAACTCGGCCTGCTCCAGCAGTCGCGCCGGCTGGTCCCGGGCCCCGCACAGCAACAGCGTTCGGCCGGACTGACGCAAGCGCTTCGCTAACGCTTCGAGTGCGTGCAGACCTGTGGCATCGAGGGCCGTCATGTTGCGGAGCCGCAGGATGACCACCGGCGGGAAGGAGTCCAGGTTGGTCGTAGATTCAGCCAGCTTCTCGGTCGTGCCAAACAGAAACGGTCCATGGATGCGCAGAATGGCCACGTACCAGGGAACCTGTTTGTCTTGCAGAACATGCGGACGTCCCTCCCGAATGTATTCCTCCGTGACGGATGCGACGGTCGTAGTCTGGGAAATTCGGTGAATATACAAAAGTGCTGCCAGAATCATACCGACCTCGACGGCCACTGTGAGATCCGCGAAAACCGTGAGCGTAAAGGTGGCAGCCCAGACGGCGATGTCGGCCTTGGACAGTCGCACGATGGTCCCTATTTCGCGCCATTCCCCCATGTTGTACGCGACCACAAACAGCACCGCTGATAAGGTCGCCAGTGGAATATAGCGGGCGAGAGGGGCCGCGACCAGCAAGATGACGAGCAGAGTACCTGCGTGAATAACTCCGGCTATCGGTGTCCGGGCGCCGGATCGGATGTTGGTGGCGGTGCGTGCGATGGCACCCGTGGCGGGAATGCCGCCGAACAGCGGCGAAGCGAGATTTGCAATCCCTTGGGCTACCAATTCCATATTCGAGTTGTGGCGGTTCCCACTCATGCTGTCCGCCACCACCGCCGAGAGCAGGCTCTCCACAGCCGCGAGCAGCGCGACCGTGACGGCGGAAGGCAGCAACGGGGCGATTTGGTGAAACTGGAAGGCGGGTAAAGACAGTTTCGGGAAGCCGGTAGGGATGCCGCCAAACTGGGTGCCAATGGTCTCCACCGGAAGCTTGAGGAGCGCCACCAACGCAGTGCCACCCAACAGGGCCAGGATCGACCCCGGAACGCGTTTCGTCACCCGCGGCCAGAGCAGAATAACGCCGAGCGAGAGAACGGAGACCGCCACCGTCGGCCCGTGCAGGGTGCCGAGATGCGTCACGAGAACCGTCAGGCGCGCCAGAAAGGCACTGGGGACCGCACCGGTTTGCAGGCCAAGAAAGTCCTTGATCTGAGTCGAGGCAATCAGCAGAGCAATGCCATTGGTAAAGCCAATCGTCACCGGCCGGGGAATGAATTTCACTGCGGAGCCGAGGCCCGTCAGGCCCATCACGACCAGGATCAGGCCGGCCAGCAGGGTCACTAAAGCAAGCCCGGCGACCCCGAATTTCGCAATAATGCCCGCCACAATGACGACGAAGGCGCCCGTCGGCCCGCCGATCTGCAGGCGCGAACCGCCGAGGGCGGAGATGAGTCCTCCGGCCACAATCGCCGTATACAGGCCGGCTTGCGGAGAAACCCCGGAAGCGATGCCGAAGGCCATCGCCAAGGGTAAGGCCACCAAACCGACCGTCAACCCGGCCAGCAGGTCTGCGGTCAAGTCCTGCCGCGAATAGTGGCGCAAACAGCGCACCGATTCCGGCCACCACTGCTCTGGAATGTTCATTTGGTTTTCTTCTCGACTTTGTCGATCGCCTTCAACGTGGCGAGCGCTTCGGTGACATGGGCCTGGAAATAGCGGCGCATCACGTCCAGCACTTCAAAGACGAGCGGATCGCGGGCCGAGTAGAAGACCTGATTGCCGACCTTGCGGTGAACGACGATGTTCTTCGCCCGCAACACGGCCAGGTGCTGGGAGGCATTCGCTTGCTCAACGCCAAGGCGCTCGATCAGGGTTCCGGCCGACAACTCACCCTCCCGAAGTTGTTCCACCATAGCGATCCGAGTGGGATGAGCGAGAGCTTGAAAGAAATCGGCCTTAAACTGCCGGAGGGTATCGCGCATAGAGGTGCTTTATTAAAAAAGTATATTCGCAGCGTCTAATATATAGCAGTGCTCGTTGCAATACATATCTCTCCAGCGAGAGCGTCAGCCTCGTTTTGGGGACTGAAACCGAGGGCGGTAATCAGGTATATACCAGGAACAAAGAAAGGCCGCACGCCTGGTATCGCCCACGTAAGCGGAGAAGGCACTGCTCAATAAATCCACTGTGGCGGCTGTGTGTTTACCGATACGATTTCACTTGGATGTGTGGTCGGCGTCTCGTATAGTGAGCCCTGCTAACGGCAGATGCTCAATTCTATACGATAGTTATTTCGACCTACGGATTTTAAACATCGAGCTTAGGAAACGCGGTTCACGGAAAGTGGAGGTCTGAGAGATGCGGTCCGACGCTTCATTGCGGAAACATCCGTTTCCGTAACGCAGACACATCCATGCGATTCATGGGCTTTTTGCATTGCAGAAATGTAGCGCTTTACGAAAGTGATTGGCGGTACTTTTCTGCAATGGCAGTTATAGGATCAGGGAGTTTGGGGGCGGAATTTTCACCGCTGCCTAAGTAGGCCACAACGACTCTTGCTCGCAGCGAAGAAAGGCGATATGCTGGTATTTCGCCTTTTATTCGCCTTAGCAAAGGGGCTTACAGAAGGTGTGAAAACGAGGAACAGCATGCCTACATCTCTGACGATTGATCAATACCGCGATGCGAAAACCACCTATGAGAAACTCCGCGGCCAAGCAAAGAAGGAGCTGCTGGTGCGATACCAGGAGCTGGCTAACGAACTGTTGCTGATTCAGCAGGAACTACGCGAGGATTTTGCCCATAAGGTAACAATGCCGACAAAAGCGAGGAACGGTCACGCAAAAAAGATCGTGCCGCCCGCGAAAACAGAGGCTGCTGCGCCATCGCCGCAAGTTACCGCGATTGAGAAAAAACTAGCGGCTCAAAGGAAGAAGCTGGCGGAAGCACAAGCGGCTAATAAACCAGCGAAACCGATTGAGGACCGTATTTACGAGTTGGAAGATGAACTAAGATTAGCGGGAGCTAGAGCCTAAGCCATCCGTATTTGTAGCTTGGTTACGGAAGCTGGTAGAAAGCTGAACCGAAGCGTGTTTGCGGACGCGTGCGGCGTGCTGCTTTGAGGCGCGACCGCGTTCGGCTGCTCAAAGGTATTGTGCGCGTTTACCTTCTCGTTCGTCAGCACGGTGGCTGTAACATCCGCATACTGTGCGCCCTGAAGCACAATCTCTGTTTCACGAGGAATTTTGATGTCAGGGTTCACAACGGTCAATGTTAGATTTTTTTCCTTCAGCGAAGCCGACCCGCGCAGGCCCCACAAGTTAGCCTGCTTGCCATTCGCATCATAAGCAATGCTGGGGGCTGAGAAGTTTACTTGCACTGCCGTCGCGTCCTGGTGCGCGGCGTACATCTTAAAGACGTGAAAGTTGGGTGTGCTGATGAACCTGTCTTCATGAGCAAGGAACAGTGCATTCAGATTGTTAACCAACTGGGCGCAAGCCGCAAGGCTCACTTTTTCAGGGTGGCGATTGAAGATATCGAGCGTGAGAGCGGTGGCGATTGCATCCCGCATCGTAATCTGCTGTCCAAAGATATGAGTGGGATCGACCTCCGTGCCTGCGCTGTACCATGGCCCATATTCATCAACAACCAGCTTGATGTAATGACTTGGGTCGTATTCCCCCATCACCTTCCACTGATCTTGGATGATGCGCTCGGTGAAATCAGCGTCCTGCAGTAGCTGATAATGCTCGTTGGGAGTGAAGTCAAGCGCGTTCTGTTTGCCTTGAGTGCGCGAGTAATGGTGCACAGACCAACCGGTAAACTGGCGGTTCCCGTAAGGCCGGTGCTTAAACAATGCTTCGAAAAATCCCCGCGTCCAATCGATATCGTTGTCATTCGGGCCGGAGCCAACCAATTGCAGGTTCTGTCCATACTCGGGAATCCAGGTAGTGAAACGCCGGAACTCGGCGGCATAATCCTCGGGTCTGAAGTTTCCGCCGCATCCCCAGCTTTCATTGCCTACACCCCAGTACCGCACGTTAAAGGGCTCCGGGAATCCCGCCTGGGTCCGCAGCTTCGCAAAGGCGGTTGACCCGGCTGGCGAGTTGCAGTATTCCACCCAGTGATCAAAATCGCTGGCTGAAAGGCTGCGCACGTTCGCGGCGAGGTACGGCTCGGCCCCGCTCAACCGGCACAAGCGATTGAACTCATTGGTGCCGAACGAATTATCATCAAAGATCTGCTGGCCTTTTTCCTTTAACCGGCGCGCATCCGGGGTAGTCTCCCAAAAATTAGTTCGCGCGGGACGCTGCGCCGCTGGGCCAATGCCGTCCTTCCAATCGTAGCTGTCCGCGAAGCAGCCGCCGGGCCAGCGTATGATGGGCGCGCCAATCTCCTTTAAGCGGTCCAGCAGCGCTGCGCGAATACCATATCTGTTGGGGATTTTCGATTTTTCTCCCACCCAAACGCCGTCATAGATGACTCCGCCGATGTGCTCTGTAAAGTGCCCGTAGATATTACGGGAAATGGTGCCGAGCCGCTGGGCAGGAAACACCTCAATTCGGGAGTCCGTCGCCTGCGCCGTGCTGCGAACCGCTGGCAGGAGGAAGGAGCCGCTAAAAACAGCCGCTGTCTTCAGAAACTCTCTTCTTTGCATGTATTTTGATAATCCCAATCTATACAGTATCTATACTTTAAAATTCCTCCATGCAGATCTCACTTTCAGGAAAAGTCGCTATCGTCACTGGCGCATCGTCGGGTATCGGACTGGCGATTACACGAACGTTTCTCGACTGTGGCGCCGAGGGCGTAATAGCGGCTGTGTTCCGGCCCACGGATGTGCCCGAGGAGCTTAGGCAATGTATGACAAAGTACGGCGATAAGCTGCGGATTGTTTATGGCGATGTGGCCGAGGAAGCGACTGCCCTGAATTTCACGCAAGCTGCGGTCGAAAGCTTCGGTAGAATCGACGTACTCGTGAGTAATGCAGGCGTTAGCGTTGTGCGCCCGATTCATGAACATACACCGGAAGAATGGGATCGCGTCATGAACTCGAATGTGAAAGCCATGTATTGGGCGGCTCGCCACGTCATCCCCGTCATGATTCGCCAAAACAAGGGCCTCATTCTCATTACCGGCTCCATATCAGGGGAAGCAGGCATTCCGACTCAAGGCGCTTATGCGCCCTCCAAAGGAGCGCTTCATCAGATGACAAGGCAAATGGCGATTGAGTATGCCAAGCACAACATCCGGGTCAATACCATTGCTTGCGGAACGGTAGACACGCCGATAGTGCATCGATCTGCGAAGGCGTCCGGAAACCCCGAAGCGTACTGGGATATGCTTCGCCGCAATCACCCGATCGGCAGAATCGCAGATGTGGATGAAGTAGCTGCTTTCTTCGCCTACATGGCAAGTGATTACGCAACCTTCTTTACCGGCTCGATTTTAATGATGGATGGCGGTTACACTGCCCAGTAATTCAGCACACCTATTAACAACCTTTTTACATTCTCCAACCAAAACTGTCTTGCAGGGGCTGACTAGTTCCTGTATATTAGCTTCAGATTCACGGGTCTGTAGTCTTTCTAGTTCTCGTGTACTTGTGTGGTGGGAAGGTTCCAAGTTGAAACAATTAAATAAGCTGTGTTGTGCTTTTGCATTTGCCTGCTTAGTGGGTACAGCCTTGTGGGCTCAGGCGATTTTTGCGACGCTCACTGGTGTTGTGAGTGACGCTTCCGGCGCTGTTGTCGCGAATGCTCAGGTTACGCTGCGTAACGCTGAATCCGGTGACGAGCGTACGACGGTAACAGGAAGTGAGGGGTATTACACATTCGCCTCCGTTCCAGTAGGTACTTATAATTTGATAGTTGCAGCTCCTGGCTTTCAGGGCTTTAGAGCAACGGGGATTGCCTTGGGCGGCGGTGAAAAACGCAATGTAAACGCATCGCTGCAACTCGGCAGTACGAATCAGACGATCGAAGTTGTTGGCGCGGCTGATGTGATTACTCCGGTCGATTCTGGTGAAAAATCGAACATACTGACCACAAAGCAACTCCAGAATTATATTCAGGTGGGCAGCAATGCCGCCGAGTACATCAAAATTATGCCGGGATTCGGCATTTCGAATGGCGCTTCTAACAAGTCGGGCTACACTGGCCAGACTGTTGGAATTAATGGCAATGGCGATGCTGGAAGCCAAAGCCCGTTAAACGGCAATTTCTCTTATAGCGGCCTGCCGGGCAATACGCTGGACATTGTGGCCGACGGAGCGCATGTTTCCG
>JBJMGL010000331.1:0-4792 GCA_045807985.1 Bryobacteraceae bacterium | reverse complement strand
AGGTTCATAATCGCCGGTCTGGAAGTAAATATGGGCGGGCATGTGCAGGAGATGTCCGGCCCCGGGCACCAACGTCATCAGCCGTTCGGCGCTGGGCAGAGCTCGTTCGGGGCGGTGTGAGCCTTCCACCGCATGAATGTAATAGTGATTGGCGCCTGGATGCTGTGGATCGTGGCCCAGCACGGCTTCGAGTACGCTGACTGCCTCCATCGTTCCTTCTTCCGGGGTTCCGTCGGTCCTCCAGAGCTGCCACGGCCGGAGATCCATGATGCTCTCGGCGTAAAGCACCGCTGCATCCAAGTCGTCCGGATACTGTTTCGTGAGCTGGCCCATGGCTTCCTTGTAATCGGTCAAGAGTTTCCTGCGATTGGCAGTGGGGTTGGCCGAATAACGCTGGGCCAGCGCTTCGATGTAGCGCCGCTCATTCTCCGGCGCGTGCGAACTGATGCGAACTGCCTTTTGGACGGCCTCAAAAGCAGCTTTCTCCCGCGCCAAGTCCACGTCCAGAAAGATCTCAGAGCCGGGGGTCAGAGCCGCCAGAGCATAACGGGGTCCTAAGACCCAGGCGAGACCCCAGTAGGGCATTGCCGCTTGCGGGTCGAGTTCCATGGCGTGACGGAACGAACGCGCTGCCTCGTCATGATTGAAAGCGAAGGCGAGGATGATGCCTTGGTCGAAGAATTTCTGCGCCTCCGGATTCTTGGTTGAAATCGGATGGTGATGGTTGCCCATCCCTGACAGCAGAACGCTTGGCTTTTGGGAGCTTTCTGCGTGATCGTGCTGGGCTGCTCGCGCCGTGATGCCTAAAAAAACTCCGAAAAACAGCATCCATCGCGTGTGTGCTCGATGTGTCACGGTTTACTTCCTCAGGACGAACCTATCACAGATTCGGTGGAAGAATGCGTGTGGTGAGTATGCTGTGGCAGGAAGGCGCGGCAGGTCTGGTTGGGCGCTGGTTTCATTTAAACGCAAACCATTATAAGTTTTCTTTGAGCCGTCCGCTTCAAAAATAGAAAAGGGCCGGGATTTTACTCCCAGCCCTTTGAAGTAGTGTTTAGCGTCTGCACTTACCAGAGGAGCCGAACGCCAAGCTGCAAACGCCGGGCGTTTGTTCCATCGGGGAAGCCCTGCGTAGCAGTACCTGCTCCATAACCTGCAGCCGGAACCAGTGAGGGTCCACCAACCGTTGAATAGGTGTAAGCGCGTGAGGAAACCGAAGTAAAGTAGGTGTTATTGCCGATGTTAAATGCGTCAAACGTAAACATCGCGCGAAAACGCTCAGTAATGGCGAACTGTTTAGCAATACGCGCATCCACGCGAATAATCTGATCGACGTTTAAACTGCCGATCGGCAGGAAGGGAACCCGATTGCCCAAGCCGCCACTTGTGTATCCATTGAGCGAACCGGTAAATGCGGCAATGAAACCGGTAGGAGTCGGCGCATTCGTGATCTGGACTGTTGGAGTGACCGGCGGCGCGGACTGAAACGTGCCAAGAGCTGAAAGTTGCCAGCCGTTCACCAGATAACGCGCCAGAGCACTCGAATTATGCAGGAACGTTGGCGACCAGACGCCATTGATCACGAGTCGATGTCTGACATCGAGGACGGAACTGCCTTTTTCCGCTCGATAGTTGCCCGGAAGATAGCTCTGCGGTCCACCACTGGCGAAAATGTTAGGAGTTCCCGCATTACCCTGTCCCTCGTCAATAGCATGCGACCAAGTGTAAGCAATGTTTCCGGTCAAGCCGTGAGAGAATCGCTTGTTTAACTGAACAGCCAAACCGTTGTACCAGCTATTCAGCCCCGCATCCACAATATTGATGCGCGTGTATCTCTTATCAACTCTGTTTTGAGACACATAAACAGGAGTAGAGTAAGTGCCCACCTGACTTCCACTGGCATCAAGAACACGGTAAGAGGCAACCGGTCCGGGAGCGCCCACATTAATATCGTTTAGCGAGGTCAAATGCAAGCCACGGCTCCAGATGCCGGAAACAGTCAGCGCCAGATCCTTCGTTAACTGCCGCTCAATAGCCAGATCAGCCTGTTGCGTGTAAGGAGCACGAAAGTCACTGGCAGGCATGGTTAAGCTGACCGATCCAGCGGGGGGATTAAAATTACCCGAACTAGGCAAAGCATTCGGAAAGGCAGGACCAGCGCCCGGAGTCTGGCTTGAGTTGATCGTAAGCGATTTCTGATACGATCCATTTCCCAGGAAGAAGGTGTTTATCAGGCCGCCAGGATACCGAGCATAGAAAATTCCGTAGCCGCCGCGAAGCACCGTCTTGCTCGCGTTGTCGAAAGTATAGGCAAAGCCTACCCGTGGCGCGAACCCGCTGTTGAAAGTTGGGATTCGGCCAGTTGCCGGATAGTCCGGATTCACCGTGGTCGGTTGCGGCAGGCTGGAAAAGTCATAACGCATCCCAAGATTTAGGGTCAAACGGGGCGCAATTTTGTATTGATCCTGAACAAAAAAATCGTAGTCGCGGATGTGAAAGTCAACAACCGGATTTCCAATCGTCTGAGTGAAAGTCTGCCAGTGCCTTCCATTCGTAGTTCCCGACAAATCCAGCGCGAGATTATTAAAAGTCGAATAAAGATAAGTACCCGTGCGGTTGAACAAGACATTGGTGTAATCCTCTGTGTCGAGAATGTCACCACCGATTCTCAATGAGTGCTTTCCGGTAGTCCAACTCAGCGTATCGGACCCTTGATAGCGATTCTCCAGCGGGTTTGTGCGAGGATAATCAGTGGCTGTTCCCAGGTTGCTTTGACCTGTGAGGTTGATTCCCAAAAAGCCGATGCCGGGGATCGCAAGCGCATCATTAGGATAATCGAACAGCTTATCGTTGAACCAGCCAAAACGTGCTTCGTTGAGAACTGCTGGCGAAATAATGTAAGTCCAGGCAGCCCGTCCATACTTCGAACGAACAGACGAGTTCACGTTATTGCCGACGCCGTTGCCATTGTTGAGAACTGCCAGAGTCTGTAAACCATTGGGCGAAACCCAGCGCAGGATATTAAAGCTCACGCTGAAAGAACTGCGGTCGGTTGGGCGCCAATCCAGTTTGCCAAAACCAAGGTTCTGATTTACGGTGCGAGGAAGAGTTTGGAACTGCCGGTTCAGGAAACTTTTAGCTGCGTCGCACTGTGCCGGAGTGGCCCTAAGGCCTGCCCCCACGGTCAAATCCGGACAAGCAGCGATCACTTGGCCAGATGTATTGAAAAGTGAGCTTCCTGGCGCGGTCATACTAGCGATCAGGGGAAAGTCACGTAACGTTCCTTCATAGTTGAAAAAGTAGAACAACTTGTCTCTAATGATCTTTCCGCCCGCACTCGCCCCAAACTGGTCGCGGCGTTCTGTCGGGTTGATCGTTGCAAACGGATCCCGTGCATTGAAATCCTGGTTGCGGAAAAACCAATAGGCTGTTCCGTGGAAGTCATTCGATCCGCTACGGGTAACCGTGTTGACCACACCGCCCATGGCATGGCCAAATTCCGCAGAGTAATTGTTGGAAACAACCTGGAACTCCTGCACAGCATCCTGTGATATTTGCGATTGGATGCGCGTTCTGCCGGCGTTCTCGTTATAGAACTGCTCAGTTGTATCGTTGCCGTCCGTTAAGAATGTATTGCCGCCCGCGATGCCGCGGAAAGAAAGCAAGCCAAACGTGCCGTCCGATACGACTGCCGGCGCTAAGAGAACAAATGAATCGACGCGCCGTCCATTAATAGGAAGGTCCTGAATCTGCTGCGTCCCAATCACCTGAGAAACGTCTGTTCTGGTGCTGTCAACAATAGGCGCTTCCGTGGTGACTTCAACTGTTGTTGTTGAACTGTTGACTGCAAGCTTAGGCGTTAGATTCACATTTTGACCAACTGCAACAGAAATGTTAGTGGCCTGATACGGCGCAAAACCTGATGAGTTTACAGTAACTTGATATCCTGCCGCCGGCACCAGCGAAGGCGCGCTGAACAATCCGTCATCGGTTGTCTTCAGCTCGCGCCGAATCCCTTTTGACTGATTTTCAATAAGGACGCTAGCGCCAGGCACTGCTGCTCCAGTCGGATCGGTAATAACGCCGGATATGCTACCCGTGCCTGCAATGTTCTGTGCCAGCAGCGCGCTGCATACTGCCGCTAGCAAACACACTACCTTTACAAAATTTCGAATCATAGAAGTCCCTGAAATTTAGGATAGCCACAGAAAGTTTCACTTCGGTTAACAATTTCTTGATTAGATCCCATAAGGTATGGAAGGACCGGTCTGAGTGGGAGATCTTACGATTGCTATACTGCGGTTTCATTTCAATTGCGATCAGGATCTATGCGAAGAAAAGTGACTGTTGTTGGCGCTGGCAACGTGGGAGCAAATACCGCCCAAAAGATTGCCGCAAAAGAGCTGGCGGACGTGGTTATCGTGGATGTCGTGGAAGGCGTTCCGCAGGGCAAGGGACTCGACATGCTGGAATCAGCGCCCGTGGAAGGCTACGACGTCCGCATCGTCGGCACAAACGGTTACGATGAGACGGCTGATTCCGACATCGTGGTCATTACCGCCGGTTTCCCGCGCAAGCCGGGGATGAGCCGTGATGACCTTCTTTTTGCCAATTACGAAGTAGTCAAGAGCGCAACCGAACAGGCCGTTAAGCGCTCTCCGAACGCTATCTTGATTCTGGTGACAAACCCGCTGGATGCGATGTGCTGGACGGCCATGTAGGTGTCCGGCTTCCCCCGTGAGCGCGTCATTGGGATGGCTGGCGTTCTCGATACGGCGCGCTTCCGGACATT
>JBJMGL010000330.1:0-12668 GCA_045807985.1 Bryobacteraceae bacterium | reverse complement strand
GATTTCTGCCGCTCCCTGCTCGCGGTGCAACACCCACCACTGCCGGGCCATTCCGTCCCGAGGCAAGCTCGTGCCAACAGCCTGAGCGTGAGCGAGATCATGACCATCCCGGTGTGGTTTCATGCCTCGCATTACCGTACCTTCAAGCACTTCTATCTCGGTTCGGTGCTGCCGGGTCACTGGGCGGAGTTTCCCGGTCTGCCCAGCTACACCCGGTTTGTGGAGTTGATTCCCCTGACGTTATTGCCGCTCTGCGCGTATTTGCAAACCCGTAAAGGCCAACCAAGCGGTATTCAATTTATTGACAGTCTCCCGATCCGGGTCTGTCACAATCGCCGCATCCATTCGCATCAGGTTTTCGCCGGGCTCGCCCAGCGCGGCAAGGGCAGCATGGGCTGGTTCTATGGCTTCAAACTGCATCTGGTCATCAACGATCGAGGCGAACTGCTGGGTCTCACGCTCACACCCGGCAACACCGATGACCGCCATCCCGTGGCGAAACTCGTTCGTCAACTCTGGGGCAAACGGTTCGGCGATCGCGGCTACCTGGGGCAGGAACTGTTTGAGCAACTATGGACGCAAGGCTTGCAGTTAATCACGAAACTCAAACGCAATATGAAAAACAAGTTGATGCCCGTTCTGGATAAACTGCTGCTCCGCAAACGGGCGCTGATCGAGTGCGTCAACGATCAGTTGAAAAACGTCAGCCAGATCGAGCACACTCGTCATCGCAGCACCGCCCATGGCATTGTCAACATGTTGGCGGCGGTCGTAGTTTATACCTTTCAACCCAAGAAGCCAGCCTTGGATCTATCCACCATGACCGAAAGCCAAGCCCAACCGCTGCTCTTAGCCGCGATTACCATCTAACTTCATCGAACTCACGTTAAATAGTTGAGCTGCCCGCAGCAGCAGAACGTGGCTCGGAAACAGCCTGGGCGCGCTCATCATATTTGCCAAAAATCATCTTACCGGCCGTCGTTTGCAGTACGCTGGTAACCGTAATGTCCACGGTTTTCGAAATATGCCGTCGTGCGTTATCGACAACCACCATCGTGCCGTCATCAAGATAAGCAACACCTTGGTTGTACTCTTTGCCCTCTTTTAAGATAAATACTCGCATACTCTCGCCGGGAAGTACCACTGGTCGAAGAGCATTCGCTAATTCGTTAATATTGAGCACTTCAAGACCCTGCACCTGAGCGAGCTTATTCAGATTGAAATCGTTTGTAATAATCTTAGATCGGCGCGCTTTAGCAGCTTCGATTAGCTTAAGATCGACTTCCCGGATGGCAGGAAAGTCCACACCAGATATCTCTACTGACAACCTCGGCATTTTTTGCAATCGCCCCACAATATCGAGCCCACGACGGCCACGATTGCGCTTAGCTGAGTCCGAAGAATCGGCCACAAGCTGGAGTTCATGGAGCACAAATTGGGGAATCACTAAGTCGCCGTCAAGAAAACCAGCTTCGGCAATGTCCGCAATACGGCCATCAATCAGAACACTCGTATCCAGGATCTTTGAGACTCTGTAGCCCTCATTCACCTTTGTAAATAGACCAAGCGCGCTTAGATCAATCAAATCCGATTTAGCGAGGCCGACTAACAGCCCAAGAAAGCCGCCAAGCAAGGGAACGAGCAGACGAAAAAACTGTGCAGTCGGATCGCTGGTAAAACCACTTGGATTGAGGAGGGAAACAAAGAGAAGACCAATCAGCCCACCTAAGATGGACCCGAGACAAGCGGCTACTATGGAAGTTAAGCGGGCACGTCTGATACGAAGCTCAAGAAAGTTAAACGCAACCGCAGTACAAATTCCTCCGATTGCGCCAGCAGCATGAGATAAGCCAAACGGCTGAAAAAATCCGGCAATAACCCCTAAAAGGGCGACAAAGCCGAGACGAAGCAGAACCGTATCCCAATTGGAGCGAAGCACGTCCTACAATCTCCACAAAACTGTCTAGCGGGCCCACTCTGCACAACCAGCAAGTAAGAGCCCGCAAACTAATTTTTGCAAATAAAAAGTTTAAAGTAAGGATTCAAGGGAAAGAATACAAAGCTATTTAGCTCGGCAGGCGTATAAGGCTTTAAGCCCAGATTCAGCAGATAGCACGACTAAAGTGCTTTAGCAAGTTCCTCGGCAAAAGCGCTCTGTCTTGTCTGAGAATTTCGAGCCGGACGGCCATTACCAGTTCTACGAGTTTGGCCATTAGGGCCAGCCGCAACCGCAGGACGTTTATTTCGATCAACAGCAGGCGCTACTGCATTCTTGCTTGCTCCCTTACCAGACTTAGGAGGCTGGGCAGGATTGGCGCGGAGAAGGCGATCTTCGAGAGGTGCTCGGTCAAACCGTCGGATGATGGCGTTCATCTCCTCTTGGTTTGGTGATTCAATAAAGGCGAAGCCCTTCGACTCTTGAGTTTCAGGGTTGCGAATTACTTTAACATCGTCAGCGACGAGGTTTTCGGATGCAAGCCACGATTTAATATCGTCCTTGGTCACCCAGGTAGGGAGGTTTCCGAGGAAAACGGTAAAGCTCATTAGTAAAGTGTTTTATGCTCCGTGAGGGAAGTTGCGAGGTAAGCCCCGCAGGAAATATCCTCCAGGAGGCTACTAAGCATACTAACATAAATAGCGCAAACAGGTAAACAGAAAATATAAGTTAATCGACATTGGTTGTCCTGCAAAGGCTAGATAATAATTTGATTATTGGTGACCACATATTTGAAGGGTCCAATATCTCCCGCTCGCTGGGCAGCTTTCGATGTGCTGGCAGCCGTTTCGGAAGGTCAGTATGCTTCCGACACTTTACGCCAGTATACCCACTCTCTTGACAGCAGAGATGCTGGCTTAGCTGCACAGATTGTTTTTGGCGCTTTACGGTACCAAGCCCAGCTAGACTACCTTCTTGAACTCTATTCCAATCGTCAGCCCCATTCTCTGGACAGGGCAGTAGTTATCGCTCTACGTACGGCTATTTTTCAGCTCCGCTATCTCGAGCGGATTCCGCCCCACGCAGCCGTCCATGAAACAGTTGAGTTAATTAAACGGCATAAGCGGGCAGCAGCCGGTCTGGTTAATGCCGTTCTCCGCAAAGTACGCCGCACCCCCGTGTCATGGCCGGACAGGGCAAGGGAACTCTCCTGCCCGGAATGGCTGTTGAGGCGCTGGACCGAACATTTTGGACCAGAGCAGGCCTTTGCCATCGCAAAAGCGGCTTTGGCCCAACCGATCCCCTATATCAGAATCCCGCCCGGAACCGAGCTGCCATCCGGATGGGAAGCGGAGCCTACGATAGTGCCAGGCGCTTTTCGTCTTCCGGCATCCTTCGGAGCAGATGCTTTGCAAAAGGAGATCCGCCTTCACGATATTAGCTCGCAAGCAATTTTGCCCTTATTACAGCTACAGCCTGGAAACTCATACCTGGATCTGTGCGCAGCGCCTGGAAACAAGACTCGCCAGGCGCTTGAAACGGCTCTCGGGCTGGCAGTGGCCTGTGATATTAGCCCCAAGCGCATCCGCTCCCTTCCACCAATCTGCATGCGGGTCGTTCTGGACGGCACGAAGCCGCTACCCTTTGATCGTCAATTTGACCGCGTTTTTATCGACGCTCCCTGTTCCGGCACGGGAACAATCGGGCGGAACCCGGAAATTAAGTGGCGCGTCCAAGAGCAAGATTTTCGGAACTTTAGCGAGCGGCAGGTACAACTTGTATTGCGGGGGATCGATATTTTAGCGCCGGGCGGAAAGCTTCTTTATGCAACTTGCTCGTTGGAACGGGAAGAAAACGAAGATGTTGTTGCAGAGGTGCAGCGCTTACAGCCGGGAGTCCAAATAGAAAAAACCATGTGGCGAGTACCAGGCCAGGAAGAAGGGGATGGATTTTTTGCAGCGCTGCTTAGCGTCCGAACATGATAAGATTCGGGTAAATCCCTTAAGCTTGGCGCGTAAGACTCGCAGCGTGCTTACGGTTAGCTGGTTGGAAATAAATCTTTCGTGCTCCAAATAATTCCTTCAATCTTTGCGGCTGACTTCACGAGACTCGGTGATGATGTTGAAAAGGTCGAGAAGGCCGGAACCGGAATGATTCACGTCGATATAATGGACGGACATTTCGTCCCTAACTTCACGATGGGCACGCCCATTACAGAGTCGTTACGGCGGCGATTTCCGGATCTCAAGCTCGACCACCATTTGATGATCGAAGACCCCGACACCTATGCGCCGATTTTTATCAAAGCGGGAGCCAGTTGCGTCAGCGTCCATTATGAAGTTTGCCGGAACCTGGACCGGACGTTGCACATGATTCAAGATCATGGAGCGCTGGCGGGCGTGGTCATTAATCCAGCGACTTCTACGCGATTGCTTGAGAATGTACTGGATATTGTTGACTACGTGTTGGTCATGAGCGTGAATCCGGGTTATGGCGGACAAAAGTTCATTCCCCGGTCACTCGGTAAAGTACGAGAATTGGTACGGTACCGGGAGGAGCGTCAACTCGATTTCTACATTGAGATTGATGGCGGAGTGGGGCTTAACAATGTTGCGGATGTTGCCAAAGCAGGCGTGGATTGGGTTGTGGCTGGATCATCCGTGTTCGGCACGAAAGACCCCGCCGAGACCATTCACAAAATGCATCATCTCGCTCAAGAAGCGGTTTCAATTAAGGTTTAGATTTACATGGTTTTTCGTCAATTCATACCGAAACAAGCAGCTCTCGCGGCGCTCTCCTTGGGGCTTCTTGCGTCCTGCATACACAAGAAGTACGACACTCCTATCACTAAAAATACGCAACAGCCGGACAAAGTGCTGTTCGATCAGGCCATCAAGGATATCGAGCACGGGCGTTACGAAGTAGCCCGCATCTCGCTGCAAACATTGATGAACACCTATGAGTCGAGCGAGTACATGGCTAAAGCTAAGCTGGCCATTGCCGATTCCTGGTACCGCGAGGGTGCCGCCAATGGGATGGCGCAGGCAGAAGCGGAATATAAAGACTTTATCCTGTTTTATCCGCAGATGGAGGAGTCGGCTGAAGCGCAAAATCGGATTTGCGAAATTCACTACAAGCAGATGGACAAAAGTGACCGCGATTGGTCGCAAACGTTGAGAGCCGAAACCGAGTGCCGCCAGTTGCTGCAACAATTTCCTAACAGCAAATTTGCTCCACAAGCGACTCAGCGGCTTCGCAATATCCAGGAGAGCTTGGCGGAGCACGAGTTTGTGGTCGGTAATTTCTATTGGAAGCGTGAAATGAACCCGGCGGCCGCAAACCGCTTGACGGGAGTCATTAATCAATATCCGCTGTACAGCAAGGCTGGCGAATCGCTGTATGAAGCGGGCGATGCGTACTCCAAAATGGGGCCACGATTTCGCAGGCAGGCCGGTGAAGAATTCAGCAAAATTGTACGCGAGTACCCCCTGAGCAATCGAGTGGACGATGCCAAGAGACGCCTGGAAGACTTGGAACTTCCGGTTCCCCAGGCCGATCCTGCTGCCTTGGCCCGGGCGCAATATGAGCAGGCGAATTATCACCGACCTGGTTTAATGTCCCGTTCCATGGGTCTTCTGAAGAGTGGTCCGGATGTCAGTCATGCCGCGCATACAGGACAGCCAACGATGACCGACCCGAAAGCGACCATTCCTGCCAGCGTTCCGGTCCCGGCAAATACGGAGGCATCGAACAGCGCAGGCAGTGGTGGAACGGCCACAACCGATGTCAGCGCGACACAGGTAGGAAGCAATAGCGCGCTCGACACCAATCCTGATGCACGCAGCAGCGGCGGAGCAGCGCAAGCGAGCAGCACAGCGAACCCGCAACAGCCGTTGCCGACCAATCGGGATGCTGATTTGAAAAAAATTCGGGAAAAGCAAGCCAAAAAACAACAAAAGCTGGATAAGAAAAAGCAAAAAGCGCAAGATGCGGCTGCGACGGGCCAGCCTGCCGCGTCACAGCCGTCGCAAAGTCAAGCGACGCAAGGGGCACAAACCCCGGTTGGAACTCCGAATACAGTTTCGGCTCCGCCCTCCTCGCGGCCATGAGCCGCATCCTGGTGGCGGATGACAGCCCACAAGCGCTACGTCTTGCCGAGCAGATCCTCACCAGCGGTGGCCTTGAGGTTGTCAGCGTAACGGATGGCGCGATTGCTTTGCGGCGCTTGGCGGATGTAAATCCAGACATCCTGATCACCGATGTCTATCTGCCAACGAAAAACGGGTTCGATTTAGCCAGGTTCCTGCGGTCTCAGCCTCAATACAACCATATTCGAGTGATCTTTGCGGCAGCGCCGATCGACCAATTCAATGAGCAAGACGCCAAAAACGCCGGGGCGGACGTTATCTTACGCAAGCCTTTTGAAGCGTCAGCACTGCTCGGGGCAGTGCAGGAATTATTAAAGGAAACTGCCGCGAGACAAACAGGCGATGCAAGCTCCCTGGGCGTAGATCGAGATTCAATCCGCGCTGCTGTAACATTAGCGCTCGACAGCGCTATACCAGTATTGATTGAGGAGTTAACTGAGCGCGTGTTGCTGGCTCTTGCACACCGTAAGATCTGAGGATTTTCTTTAGCCTCAGTGTTCCACTATGTACACTGACAGAAGTTGCTATGCCCGACAATAGTTTCGACATTGCCTCGAAAATTGACTTGAACGAAGTACTGAATGCTGTTCAGCAGACTTCCAAGGAGATTCAAACCCGTTATGACTTGAAAGACAGCAAGTCTTCCGTTGAACTAAACGAAAAAGACAATAAAATTCTACTAGCCAGTTCGGACGAGTTTAAGTTGAAGGCAGTGACGGAAATTCTTGGCCAGAAGCTAGTCAAGCGAAACGTTCCGCTGAAAGGCTTGCAATATGGTGAGATTGCTCCAGCCTCGCATAGTAGTGTGCGCCAAGAAATCACATTACAGCAAGGTATCTCGACGGAAAAGGCCAAAGAGATTGTCAAGCTCATAAAGGACAGTAAGTTAAAGGTCCAGGCGAGCATTCAAGGGGACGTGGTGCGCGTCAGCGGCAAGGATCGCGACACGCTGCAACAGGCAATTGCCCTGCTGCGCGGCAAGGATTTTGGCATTGATATGCAGTTCACGAATTACCGCACGAATTAATGCCACGGCGCATCGAAAGCTTGTTCCTGCCCGGCCCTGCCGGCAAGTTGGAAGCGTTGTTGGAGGAGCCGGAGGACAGCATGCCCTCCGGAGCGGCGCTGGTGTGTCACCCGCATCCGAAGGGAGGCGGGACCATGCACAACAAGGTTGTTTACCGGCTGGCACGAGGGCTTCGACGGACTGGCTCCGTGGTGCTGAGGTTTAATTACCGGGGCGTGAACTTAAGCGAAGGCGAGTACGATGGCGGCCGTGGTGAAACGGAGGATGCGCGTATTGCCTTGCGGGAGTTACGGGGGCGTTATCCTGATTTACCGGTAACCATGGCTGGATTTTCGTTTGGCTCCCGGATTGCGCTCCGTCTGTCAAGCCAGGAAGATCACCTGTATCGCGTGATTGCTGTCGGATTTCCTACCACGGTCGCGAAGCATAACTACGTTTACGATATAGCAATTCCCAAATATTTCATTCACAGCACGCATGACGAGTTCGGCCCGAAGGAGGATTTCCAGCGATTTTACAATACCCTGCCGGAGCCGAAGCATCTTGATTGGGTGGAAGCCTCGGACCACTTTTTCAAGGATGCGCTCGATCCGTTTGAGGCCGTGGTGGAGCGTATTGGCCGAACTACTTTAACTGACCTCCCACCAAGCGGGCAGCCCGCTGGCTGATCAGGTCAGCCACTTTGGTTAAAAGTTCAGGAACATCCTGAGGTTCGATCAATGTCGGGCGCAGCTGATCACTGGAATGCTTGGCTCCGTAGGTGGTCAAGATAGCCATGGCTGGTTGATAGTCCATTAAACGCGCGTGTGCCAGGACTTCCAGCCCCGACTCCGGCGACTCCATGTGAAGATCGCTCAGAATCAGCTCATACTGACTTTCGTCCATTTTTCCGAAAGCTTCATCAGCAGAGCAGGCCGCATCCACGGAGTAGCCGCCTGCCTGGAGAACGGCTTGTAAAGTAAGCCGGGAGGCTACATTATCGTCAACCAAAAGAACTCTGGCAAGCTCCAGTTGTTTATGAGGCAGTCTGGAAAAATTCGTCAGCATCGCATCGCACTCAAGACCTGTGCGAGTCCAGTGTAAACGAATTTTGAGAAATCCTGCGTAGATTTTTGTTGCCGCTAACCTCATAATGACTAGCTGTGAAATGTACGAGCAAAAATGTGATCAACATTCTTGAGCTGACGTTGGAGAGAAAAGACATAATCCAATTGGGATTTTGTCAGGCGGCTGGCAATCAGGGGATCTGCTTCAATTGCTTGGCGGAAGTCTCCGTCCGATTCCCAAGCAGCCATGGCATGTGACTGCACCAAACGGTAAGCTTCCTCACGTAATACTCCGGCAGCGGCAAGATCAAGCAAAAGCTGCCCCGAAAAGATAAGCCCGCAGGTAAGGTCAATGTTTCTTCGCATACGTTCTGTATTCACGCGCAAGCCGGAGATGAGCCAAATCGTTTTGGCCAGCAGATAGTCGATCAGAATCGTGGAGTCTGGAAGGATAATCCGCTCGACAGAGGAGTGCGAAATGTCACGCTCATGCCATAACGCGACGTCCTCAAAAGCGGCTTGCGCTTGGGAGCGTACGACGCGCGCAAGACCGCAAATCTGTTCGCAAACAATAGGGTTCCGCTTATGCGGCATCGCGGATGACCCTTTTTGCCCAGGCGCGAATGGTTCTTCGGCTTCCCGCACCTCGGTACGCTGCAGGTGTCTAATTTCAAGAGCAATTTTGTCGAGGCTGGAAGCGATACCGGCAAGCGTTGCCACATAATTCGCATGCAGATCGCGGGGCAGGACTTGCGAAGTGATCGGAGCCGCCCGAAGGCCAAGCCGCGCGCAAATCCGTTCTTCCGCTTCTGGCCCGATGTGCGCGAAGGTTCCGACAGCGCCCGAAAGCTTACCAACGCGCATCTCCTCAGCGGCAGCAGTGAAGCGCTTGCGATGGCGCTCGATTTCATCCCACCAGATGGCAAGTTTCAGACCAAAGGTGATCGGTTCCGCATGAATGCCGTGAGTACGGCCGATCTGGAACGTTTGACGGTGCTCGAAAGCGCGCATTTTTAGGACATTTGAAAGTTCCTCAAGCGCCATCGCAATGAGCGCTGACGCTGCTTTGATTTGCAGAGATTGCGCGGTATCAACTATATCGTTGGAAGTGAGACCGAAATGAAGCCAGCGCCCGAACTCCCCGGCTCCTTGGGCCTGCATGGATTCCGACACTGCAGTGGTGAAAGCAATTACGTCATGACGGACCTCCGCTTCAATGGCAGCAATACGCGTGAGGTCAAACTTCGCATATTTACGGAGAGCGGCAGCCGCTTCCGACGGAACTTCGCCTATTTCCGCCAAAGCTTCTGAGGCGGCAAGTTCGACAGCCAGCCAGCATTCATACTTGTATTGGTCACTCCAGATGCGGCCCATTTCCGGGCGAGTATAGCGAGGAATCATCTCCAACCATTGTGAGGGAGCTTATAACAAATTTTCTGCAAAGAACTTGTTTACTCTTTCATCTAAGTCTCAATCATGCTGGTGCGCCGCGTCCCACTCGCTTTATGTTTCACTCTGCCTTGTCTGGGCATGGCGCAAAGGTCGCAGCTTTCCCAACCGGGCGCGGTTGATCAGCCATACCGCTTTTCGACAAGCGTACAAATGGTGGTACTGCAGGCCACGGTGCGCACGGCGAAAGGGGGCTTTGTCAATGGCCTCCGCCAAGGCCATTTTCAAGTTTTCGAGAATGACCAGCCCCAGACAGTTGGGCTGTTTCGTCATCATGACAGTGCCGTGGCAATTGGACTGATTGTGGACAACAGCGGCAACATGAGGCGGAAACATGCCGCTGTCCTGGCGGCTGCCAAGGCGTTCGCTAAGAATAGTAATGCTCAGGATCAGTTATTCGTTGTGAACTTCAATGAGCAGGTCAAGCTGGGGCTTCCTCCTACACAGCTTTCTTCCGCCGATTCACGTCAACTGGAGCGTGCCTTACCCGCCACGACAGGAAGCGGTAAGACGGCTTTGTATGACGCCCTGGAGTTAGGCATGAAGCATGTACAGGAACTGAAGCAGGATAAGAAAGCTTTAATCCTGATTAGTGATGGCGGCGACAACGCCAGCACCCATACTGCCGAGCAAGTCATAGCAGACGCAACGAATTCCGATGTGGTGATCTACACAATAGGTCTTTTCGGCAAATACGAGGACGAAACCAATCCAGCCTTCCTGAAACAGCTTGCTGATGTGACCGGTGGAGAAGCCTTCCGCCCGGCGAGACCGGGCCAAGCTGCCAACAACTGTAAACGGATTGCCCAAACAATCCGTAATGTGTACACTATCGGCTACACGCCGACTAATGGAGAACTGGATGGCAAATTCCGGGCCATTCAAGTAAAGGTCAAATCGCCGCGCCGTGGGACGCTGCTTGCTCGAACCCGAGCTGGTTATATAGCGCAACCAGACACATCAGCGAGCGTTGCCAAATAAACGCAAAAGTTAGTTTAGTCAGTAACAGAAAACTTCGGACTGTCTTCCCGGCTCAGCGACAATCAGCCGGGTAAATAGAGTGCGGCCACGGAGGGCCTTCATTCCTACGCCACGCACCAGTTCTGGATGGTTATTGTGTTCGCTGATATGCCCCAGTACTAGAGTCGAAACGCTGGTGTCCAGGTCACGCGCCACAAATTCAGCCGCTACTTCATTCGAAAGGTGACCACGGCGGCTCATGATGCGCTGCTTTACGGACCAGGGATAAGGACCGACGCGCAGCATTTCCAAATCGTGATTTGATTCCAGCATGACTATGTCAGCGCCGCGGAGGTGTACGCGCAGCGAGTCCGTAATATAGCCGAGATCCGTGGCAAGCGCAATCTTTACTCCGCAAGCGGACAACGTATAGCAGACCGGATCGGCTGCGTCGTGAGGAATCGTGAAGCTTCGGATATCAAAGTCGCCGACCGTAAAGGAGCATCCGGCTTGAAACACTTCGAGAGTGGGCTCCGTATCGCCCCAATCGATCGATTCGGCTGTGCCCTGGGTAAGGTAGATCGGCAAAGGCCGTTTGGACCTTTTGGCGATGGCGGTGAGACCTGAAATGTGATCGGAATGCTCGTGCGTGACGAGGACGGCATCCAGGCAATCGATGTCTTCTCCCACGGCGCTTAGCCGCTTTGTGATCTCGCGACGGCTCAGTCCAGCATCAATCAGCAGACGGGTACGGTCTGTTGCGACCAAGGCTGAATTACCGGCACTACTGCTGGCTAGTATGCAGATTTTAATGATGAGATTTCCGCTCCTCGGGCAATTGGTGAGGCTGTTCCCGTTATAACAGATCTTGTTTCTGTACAGTTAAGGTTTTATGCGGTCTAGTTTGCCCCTTGACCGGCGGCGTACCGATAAAGCTCAAGCCCTAATGCCCAGCGCCTTTGAAAGCCGCGCCAGAATGGGCCGTCTGCATCCTGGCCGGTGCTGAATGCGCCATCATCGCGAGCGCCGTTCGGCACTTTCCATTGGCCATTGTTCGATTGGGGAACAGGAACCTGGAGATACGCCTTACGGCTGTTATCTCCTTTTAGATATAAGTCCAGGAATGCTGTAATGAAGTGCTGGTTGATCGCCGTAATACGGTCTTTCCTCCACACCGGCTCGTCAAAGGATTGAATGGCTCCGTAATTGAGCGGCACACCGGGAGGCGGTGGGTTCCCGCCCGTGTTATGGCGAGCATTCTCGTACACCAACATATACCGTTGAGAGTTGACGGCCCGCTCGAAAACGCGTTTGACTCCGCTGGTGTAGTCCGCCACATCATCGTGGTCGCCAACGATAAAAAGCGATGGAACGTGGATCGCCGCGAGACCTCCGGCATCCCACGCGAGATAGGGCGGTTGCTCACCCCAAGGCGCAATGGCAACAATTGCCTTTACTGCTTTCCGATCCAGCGATTGAAACTTCGGGTTGTCCGCCGCCCACTCGTCCAGGTAATTGCCGGGAACAAACTTCATCAGGGCGCTCCCTTTGCTGTATCCGGCTCCAGCGCTGGTAAGCGCCCCATAGCCGCCCATGGAGTAACCGATGATCGCGATATTGGTTGCGTCTACCAAGCCCTGAAGAAAGTGATTGGGATCAGTTGAAAGCTTTTCGAGAGCCTCCATCGTGAATAGCTGATCGTTGGAACGATTCAGAAGCGTACTCTGAAATCCTCTCACCTCGCCAAATACGGAGTCCGTGTGGTCAATAGCAGCCACCACGTATCCTTTGGAAGCGAGATTCTCCGTGAGATAGGTCAGGAATGTACGCGATCCTGGATACCCGTGCGAGACAAGGACCAAAGGAAAACGTGATCCGTGGAGAGGTGGCGCATTCCGCAACGCTTTGCCTTTGATTTCGAATGTCCTTCCGGAAGCTCCTTCCTCCGAACGCCCCGGCATTGCGCTGATGTAGGTAGTCGATTCTTCTTTGCCCGGCGGAATGGTCGCGGGGTACCAGACCTCAACCTTGAGCGCTCGGTTATATAGCGGAGCCTTGCCGGTCTGACTATCAAAATGAAGAATGTCAACCTGATTCGGATG
>JBJMGL010000329.1:0-4527 GCA_045807985.1 Bryobacteraceae bacterium | reverse complement strand
GGCTGCAGAACAGTCAGACATTGCCGGTATTGGCGAAATGGGGATTGGCAATTCGACCGCCGCCAGCGCCTTGTTATGCGCGTTTACCGGAGTCGCTCCGGAGGAAGCTGTTGGGCGCGGCGCTGGTCTGGATGAAGCCGGGCTGCAACATAAGCGCTCGGTTGTTGCTTCGGCTCTCGCTCATCACCATCAGCGGATTGACGAAAGCAATCCGCTGAAAATTCTGGCCGCTTTCGGCGGTTTTGAGATCGCCATGATGAGCGGTTTCCTGTTGGGCGCGGCTGCACACCGGTTGCCTGTCGTCGTGGACGGTTTTATCTCTGGTGCGGCTTTTTTAGCGGCTCGGGCCTTTTATCCGGAGATCGGTAAGCATGTTTTCTTTGCCCATCATTCCGCCGAGCTTGGACACAAGCCGCTTCTCCATGCCGCCGCTGCGTTACCGTTGCTGGATCTGAGCATGTGCTTGGGAGAAGGAACCGGGGCGGCGCTGGCTATGGCGCTCCTTCGCGCCGGAGTGCAGTTGTATCGGGAGATGGCGACTTTTAGCGAGGCGGCAATCTCAGAAAAGATTACTGCACGTTAATGTCTGCTGCTTGAATGTCCGAAGGTATGAAGGAGCGGTCCACAAGATCATGCATATCAATTGGTTTTTGTAAAATCCCTGCTTGCAGAGCCATATCTTCGATTTGTTGCATGTCTTTGTCCGTTGGGGCCAACATACGGTAGCTGACCCGGTCGGGCGGGCGAGTCAAAACAAAGCGCACCAGTTTTTCATCCTGACGGAAATAAGGAGCAACCAGTTTCGCCGCGTCAAGGCGATGTGTTTCCGCCCACTCTCCGCTTTGGGCAATGCCGCGCACTAAATCTCTGATGGCAGCAGGGCGCTGTTGAATCAGGTCTTCTCTTGCTACCAGCACGCAGGAAATAAAATGAGGCCAGATGTCCTTTGCCATGTACAGAACACGGCCGCTGCCGTCTAATTCCGCGCGAGCAGCATGTGGTTCTCCGACAAAGTAAGCATCGATCGCCTTTGCCGCCAGCGCTCCCGGCATATCGGGCGGAGCCATTTCAACCATTTTGATCTCGTCGGAACCAATACCTTGATCCATCATCAACTTGCGAATCACGAGATTCTGATTGCTGTACTTGCTCGGGATCGCAAAAATATGTCCCCGCAAGTCTCGAAGATTATGAGCAGGTAAATCCTTACGGACCATGACTGTTGAGCCATCCCGGTGGCCTAAATACAGAATCTTCACCGGCAAGCCCTGTTCCCGCAACTTCATGGCGAGCGGCGCGATCATGAACGAAGCGCTGAGGCGGCCAGCCTTCATCGATTCAACGACGGTGGGGAAATCCTGAAAGCGCTGCGAAGTGAAACGGGTAGTCGTACTGGTTTTACTGGCATAGTCGGTCACCGGACATGTCAGATGGCAGGTCACCGGCAAAAATCCGACAGTCAGTTTCTCGCGTTTTTCGTCTGAGGCGCTATGGGTTGCCGCTGACTGCCAAGGTTTATAGCGCAGCACGCCCAAAACAATAACCCATAAAACAGAGCCAATGATCCAACGGCTTAAGGAAGAGCGGAGTACCATTACCTTTTCCTGATTTCTGCTGGCGTTAACAATTCTTCCGGCTCATTCTCTAAGCCAAGCTCACGAAGAATTCGCTCGGTAGCGGCAACGACTTCCGGGTGCGTCAGATCACGCGGGCGCGGAAGGCAGATGCTTAGCTCAAAACTAATCTGGGCAGGGCGGGTGCTGAGCACGAAAATGCGATCTGCCAGCTGCGCTGCCTCTTCAATGTCATGCGTAACCAGCAGCACCGTCCTGGGTCGTTCGTGAAGAATACGCGCTAACTCCCGGCGCATGCGCATTCGAGTCAAATAGTCCAATGCTGAAAACGGTTCGTCCAACAGGAGAATGTCTGACCGGCCCGCCAGAGCACGGGCAAGTTCGACGCGCTGGCGCATTCCGCCGGAGAGCTGATGCGGATAGTGGCCTTCGAAACTTTGGAGCTGGATGAGATGGAGCAATTCCTGCACCTGCCGCGCGCGGGCTTTTTCATCGCGTATATCGCGCAGACCCAGCTCGATGTTTTCCTTGACGGTCCGCCAGGGAAACAGGCCGTCCTGCTGATAAACCATTCTGATCTGGCCTTCATACTCAATTTTGCCGGAAGAAGGCCGGTCATAACCGGACGCCATGATGAGGAGTGTCGTCTTACCGCAGCCGCAAGGTCCCACAATTGCGACAAACTCACCGGTAAGAACTTCGAAATTAATATCCTGCAAAACTACGTTTGTGCCGTAAGATCGCGAGACCGATTGAAAGGAAAGGGCTGCGGCTTTCATAGTGGATTGCGCTAGGGAGAAACTAACGTTCGTACCCCCAGCGGACACTTGGAATCTTCGTCATATGCAGAAGAACGCGATCCAGCACGATACCAATTACGCCGATAACAATCATTTCGACAACCAGAAGGTCCGTTCGCAGACCGTTGCGGGAATCCATCACGGCGAACCCTAAACCGTCACGTCCCGCAATCATTTCGGCGGCAACCACCACCAGCCAGCAAAGACCTACCGTCATCCGCAGAGTGGTAATGACCTGCGGCATGATGGCGGGCAGCGTTACTTCCAATAATCTCTCCCGGCCTTTCAGGCCGTAACTTTGAGCGACACGAAAGTAAACGGCGGGTATGCCGGCGACGGCTGCCATGGTAGCAATCACGACCGGAAAATATGCCGCTAAGAAGATGAGAAAAATGGAGGCAGAGTCGCCCACGCCGAACCAGAGTATGGCGAACGGTATCCAAGCCAGAGGCGACAGATTCCGGAAGAAATTGATGACCGGCATAAAAGCGAGTCTTGGCGGCAAGCTTTGCCCCAACCAAACCCCGGTAGGAATGCCTGTCACAACAGCCAGGAGAAATCCAACACTGACGCGGTAAAGCGAGGTGATGAGATCGTTGAACAAACGTCCGGTGCGTAGCTCTTCAAGAAATCCCAATCCAACGGCAAGAGGCGAAGGCAAGGCGCTTTCGTGAAAGATGTGCAGCTTCCACACAACCATCCATAGAACCAGCAATCCAAAAACGGCGCTCAGTGGAAGGAGGAATTTACCCTTATTGGAGCGCTGAAAAGTGGACATTATTCCCTAAGCCGCAGCCAGCCCGCTTGAAACTGCCACGCGACGCTTTGAGGTCACTGCAATTTCAATGGCGTTCGCAATCGGACCAACAATGGCCAGCGCATAGTACGGTGCGTGGACGTTCTCAGTTAGGCGTAAAGCCATTTCCATCACCGCGACCAGGAACGCTACCAAGCATTGAGCCCAACGCGCTTTTACAGTTGTTCTAGGGTCCGTAATCATGAAGAAGATAAAAAGCTGATACATGGGTCCGGTGATCGGAGCCACCTCCGCCAAAAACGGATGTCCCGTGATTAAACTTCGAATAAAAGACAGGGCCACAAAGGAGATGACGTAAGTAGCGGTGATATGAAATCTCTTGACGCGAAGCACAATGAGCACGCCCAGCGCCCACACAATCAGCATGGGCCATACTGTATTTCCCCATTGAACGCTTAACGCCGCGACATATTCAGGAACCAGCAAGAGCATCGCGCAAATAGCGAAATTTGATGGGTTCCACAGGTGACGTCCGCGCCAGCGAATGACATATTTGGACATAATGGCGAGAACGCTGCAAAGAGCGTAAGGCCAAAAAGCCGGTGATCTCAGCAGGATACCGACGCTGATGCCGGAGATATAGGCGCTTGCCAGATGCGGAACTTTTCGATACAGCAACCATCCAATAACCACTTCACAGATGATACTGGCGGCAATGGCCAGCACGGTTCGCGACAGGCTCTCCAGCAAACCGAACGAGATCTGGCTGATCAACAGAATCAGCGTGATGAATAGAGGCGGTAGATAGCGATTTTCCACGCTGAAGAAACGCGAGATCGCGGAGCGCCCCCCTGTTGCCGGAGCCAATGTTTGCTGCATATCGTCTAATCGATGATTCATAGATAGTATCCCAAAAGGAGATGAAGCCCGTAAATGACGGGTTCGCAGGGTCTCAGGGCGACTCTATCGATCAAAGTGTTTCTATCACGGCTCTTGATTGGGTAGCGTGGGGATTGGTGTGCCGGTTTCCAGAACAGTTGAAAATTCGAACCCATTGCCATGTTGCGCGGCTTCCTCGCGCGCTTTCCGGCGTTCGGCGCGTTTCTGAGCCTGCTCCCGGCGGCGCTCCTGTTCACGCGCTTCCTGCTCGCGCTGGGCTTCTTCCTGCTGCCGCCTGAGTTCAGCCTGCCGTTCGCGCTTTTCCTGCTCCAGGCGCTCGTTGCGCAGCTCGTTCAGCTCCGCCTTGTCCTTTTCATACTGGCGGCGCAGCCGTCGCTCGTGCAAGCGCAGGTTTTTCAGCGCTTTCGCTTCGACCACTTCGGCGTGCGCATCCAGCAGCAGACGCTGGATGGTGGGATCGGGGTGCTGCAACAAGGGCTGGCCCCGCAGCCGCGCC
>JBJMGL010000328.1:0-14286 GCA_045807985.1 Bryobacteraceae bacterium | reverse complement strand
TGCAAATCTAACTTTCACAAAGGAGCACTTCTTGTTAAAAGGATTTAAAAACGTCGTTGCACGCGGGAATGTGATTGATTTAGCCGTGGGCGTCATCATCGGAGCCGCTTTTGGCGGTATTGTTGACTCGCTTAGCAAAGACATCATTACCCCCATCATCGGCCTTTTCGGCGGGCAACCCGACTTTTCCGCCATCAAACCTTACGGCATTGGAATCGGCAATTTCATCAATGCCGTCATCAGTTTCCTGATCAAAGCGGCAGGTTTGTACTTCCTGATTGTGTTGCCCTTCAACCGGTTCGCCGTCAGACTAGCGCCCGCCCCCATCGCCACGCCGTCAGAAAAATTGTTGGCCGACATCCGGGACATCCTCAGCCACAAATCGACCGTGGTCGCGGAATAATATTCAAAATATGCCCGCGCTTCTGCTGTCCACCCTTCTCCTCATGCTCCAAGTTCCTCAATCATCGAAGCTGGAAGGCTCCCGTTGGCTCCTGCAAGACTTAGGAGGAAAAGCAGTGCTCGACAACGCGCGAGCAACCCTGGAGTTTCTGAACCCCGGCAGAGTATCTGGAAGGGGCTCTTGCAACCGCATCTCCGGCCCGGTCACTATTGAGGGTTCGAAGATTCACTTCGGCCCTCTGATTTCGACTCGCATGGCCTGCTCTCCTGCGGTCAATGAGCAGGAGGCAAACTATCTGAAAGCCCTCGAAAGCGCCGAAAAATTCAAAGTAACAGGTGCCGCTCTCTTCATCTACTGCAAAGACCTGCCGCAGCCCCTGCGCTTCACCCCTATGTAGATCCTGTTCAAGGGCTCACTCGGGGCATCGCAGGTATAACTTCCGACCCGTGACTTGAATGCAGATAGTTTATAGCTTACGCCCTTTTGGCTCTAACTATCAGGAGACAAAACCGAGCCAATGCTGTTACGCATGCCATCTTCACTACAAATTAGTTTGCTGCTCACGGTAGCCGTTACCGGAGCTTTTTCGCAATCCGGTGCAAAGCAATCCGATGAGAAGCAAACCGACTCCGTCCCTATTCAACGCATGGCCGAAGCCATTCGAAAACAACTAGTGACCCTGCCGCAATACAGCGTTTTCGACGACCTTCACTTCGCCATTAAAGGAAACACCGTCATCTTACGAGGCGAAGCCTCCCGGCCCACGCTGAAATCAGCCGCCGAAAACGTCGTAAAAAAAATTGAAGGCGTGCAAAGCGTCGAAAACGAGATCGAAGTGCTGCCTCTCTCTCCGAACGACGACCGCATCCGGGCCGCCGTCTACTACAACATCTACAGCCACCCCGCCATGCTGCGCTATACCTCCAACCGTGGACCGCAATACCTGAGCCTGGCTCGCCGAACCATGGGCATCACCCAAGACCCGCCCATCGGCTGGCACGCCATCCACATCATCGTAAAGAACGGCAACGTCACGCTCAAAGGAGTGGTGCAAAACTCCGGCGACGCCGCCATCGCGGGCATGCGAGCCAACACCACTCCCGGAGTCTTCAGCGTAGACAACGACCTGCT
This sequence comes from Bryobacteraceae bacterium, assembly GCA_045807985.1. GTDB lineage: Bacteria > Acidobacteriota > Terriglobia > Bryobacterales > Bryobacteraceae > Bog-105. Next base: position 12,752 of record JBJMGL010000328.1, on the reverse strand, counting down.
CGTCGCTAACCAGGAAAAATGAAACAGGAGACGGGTCTGATAAACAAAGGCCCTCAAGGAAGCAACTGGAATCTTTAGCCCATTTGCCTCTCACTCGATTCACCGCACAACTTACCAGACAGTCTTCTGGTAGTGTTTCTTGATTTTATCGTCCGAAGAAATCAAGTACGACATCCCGTACATTCTCGCGTGCGGCACAATGAGGCGGTCAAACGGGTCGTAAGTCCAAATCTCCAAACAGCAAACCTTCGCAATTTCCAAAAACTCCGTTATGGATGACTGATCCCTGCTTACTCTCGAAGCTTCGTGATGATACCGTGTGGCGGAACAATAATACGCTCGATCTCGTAAAGGTACTCCAGTTCAATGAGCACCATGGGTGAGATCAGCAGTTCAGCCGATTGCATCATGTCATAGGCAGGCTTCGATAGACGATTGGGAGCGCCGTATCGCCATCATTTTCACCCTCGCTCTCACTTAGAGGCGGTGAAATCGAAGGCACCTTCCGCATCGTGGAATTTTTGTTGTCCGACAAACATGATCTCACCCACAAAGCGATTGGTTGGGCACTGCGCGAAACCGGCAAAATCTCGTGTCCAGCACTGCTTCAATTTCTACAGAAACGCTACAATCAGATGCCCCGCACGGCCTTGCGCTATGCCATCGAGCACCTGCCGCCACAAGCCCGAAACAAGCATTTTCTGGCATTTTCCCTGCCGACTGATACAGGTCGCTTGCATCCAATACTTAGTGGCAACTGCACCGGCGTTCCCGCTCTTTCAACCCAATCCAACTCCGGTCCGGGTGCTGCGTTTATGGATACCCAAGCGCGTTTTGGTCGCCCGATCCGCGCGTCAGTTCACGCTGACAAACGACATCGTCCGACGCGCCGCTGCGCTCGGCTCTCAAATTATCGAACTGAACAATGACCGGCTTGGTCGCATCACGGGCAATGACGACCGGAAAGCCTATGCCGAGGCAAAAAGCACCATGGCTCTGGTCGTAGCTCCGCCGAGCAGCTTCAAACTCCGCCCCATTCCGCCCAGCGCCGACTGGCAGTTCCATATCGCTCAAGGCTGCCCCGCCCACTGCCAATACTGCTATTTAGCCGGTTCGCTAAGCGGCCCGCCTCTGACTCGCGTGTACGCCAACCTGGATGCTATCCTCGAAAACTTGAAGAACTATGGAGGTATTGGCACGACCTTTGAATGCTCCTGCTACACCGATCCCTTAGCTTTGGAGCACCTCACCGGCTGTCTCGCGCAATGCATTCGCTTCTTCGGAAACTGGCAAGCGCCCGTGCAATTGCGCTGGACCACAAAGTTCGACAACGTCCAATCGTTTTTAACCCTGCCGCATAACTGCCGCAGCCGCATTCGCTTCTCAGTCAACCCTGAACCCGTTTCGCGCAACTTTGAAGGTGGCACTGCATCCATGTCGGCTCGTCTAGCGGCACTCCGCCGCGTAGCCGAAGCGGGCTACCCTGTCGGCCTTACGATTGCGCCCATTATGGATGTCCCAGATTTTGAAAAGGTCTACTCCGATCTCCTGCGTCAAGTGGCCGCTGCTCTCGACGGCATCCCGGACGTGGATCTCACGGCGGAACTCATCACTCACCGCTTCACGCCTACCTCGAAGGATGTGTTATTGAACTGGTACCCGCGCACCCCGCTGGAAATGAACGAGCAGACCCGATCTAAGAAACACACTAAGTTCGGTACTTTCAAGTACGTCTACCCTTCGGATCGCATGCGGTATATGCGTTCCTGCCTGGAAGCAGCAATCGAACGCATCATGCCCAACACAAAAGTCCTTTACTGGACCTAAATTCTTATTTCCGCTCTTCTTTATAGACAGGAAAACCCGCCCAAACTGCGAATTTAGGCGGGTTTTGGAGTTTTTGACCTTTCCTGAACGGAACGAACCTACGCGCTTTGCCCCTGCAAACTGTGTTTTAAATCGCGAATTACCCCGTGCGCTTCTTGCACGCCAGAAAACTGCTTCTGCACTAAACTCAACACACTGGCTGGAAGCGACTTCGAAAGCGCATCCTTGTAATTCTTCATAGCTGCATCTTCGCCCGACTCGCACTCAAAGATAATCGCCTTGTCCTCATCCTTCGACAGCGCTTCTTTCAGATTGATCCAGCCGCGATGTAACGTGGCGGCCACATGTCCACTCGTCGCCGGGTCTCCGCCCAGCTCTTTCACAGCCGACTGCAACTCCTGCACGTAACCAGCACGCTGCGACGCATACTTCGAAAACAAGGATTTTAATGACGAATCTTTGGCCTTTTCCGCCGCTGTTTTAAACCCTTGTTCGCCGTCTTTGCAGGTCTCAATCAAATCGTTAAGAACACTGGTTACACTCTTCGTGTCGTTCGTATCTGTTGCCACTTCTATCTCCTACCCAGTGGACACCGATAGGCGCGAAAGATTTCGCCGAAGTTATATAACAGCGGTATGGACCTCACCACGCTCGGTATTAGCATGGGCTCCGCCTGGCTCTCCGGCATCAACCTTTATGCAACTGTTCTCACGCTGGGCTTGCTTCAGCGATTCCATTTCGCGCATCTTCCTGGCGACCTGGAAGTTTTGAGCCATACCTGGATACTGATCACGGCGGGCATCTTGTTCACAATGCAATTTATTGCTGATAAAATTCCGGCAGTTGATTCCATCTGGGATGTAATTCACACCTTTATCCGCGTGCCAGCCGGAGCCATTCTCGCCGCCACGGCTTTTGCCCATTTCGATCCGAAAATCCGCTTTCTCGCGCTGCTCCTCGGCGGAGGTGTTGCGCTCAGCTCCCATAGCACGAAAACTGCGACGCGCCTCACGGCAAACATGTCGCCCGAGCCTTTTTCAAATATTCTTTTGAGTCTCCTTGGAGATGTGCTCACAGTAGGCGGCACTGTCCTGATGACCGTTCACCCGTTAATCTTGTTATCTCTGGTCGGCATCGCGGTTATTGTTTCGATAGTGCTTTGTCGCTGGCTTTATCGGACATTGAGAAGAGTATTTCGCACTAGCTTTGCTCATTCGTAATGCCCAGTTGACTCATTATCCAGGCATACTCAAAAGCTGTATCTTTGAGACGATCGTAGCGGCCCGACGCGCCGCCATGCCCCGCCGGGTCCATCTTAATTTTCAATAATAAGGGCCGGTCATCTGCTTTTAAGGTGCGCAAGCGCGCCACATATTTGGCCGGCTCCCAGTACATGACTTGGCTGTCATTGAAGCTTGTTGTGACGAGCATGGCCGGGTACGCCCGCCTCTCCAGGTTATCGTAAGGGCTATAATTTTTCATGTAATCGTAGGCAGCCTTCTCGTTTGGATTGCCCCATTCCAGATATTCTCCTACCGTAAGCGGCAAACTCGCATCCATCATCGTGTTCATCACGTCCAGGAAGGGAACCGCGGCATGGACAGCACGGAACAAATCCGGCCGCATATTAACGACCGCGCCCATCAGCAAACCGCCAGCGCTTCTGCCCTCAATGGCCAGCTTATCCGGCGAAGTCCACTTTTCTCCAATGAGCCATTCGGCGCAATCGACAAAATCCTGAAACGTGTTTTTCTTCTTCATCAACATGCCGTCTTCCCGCCATTGCTCACCCATTTCGTCACCGCCCCGGATATGAGCAATCGCATACGACATGCCACGGTCGAGCAAGCTCAATCGTGAACTCGAAAAGGCAGCGGACATTCCGATTCCATACGAGCCATACCCATACAAAAGCATAGGCGCCGCCCCGTCGCGCTTCAGTCCTTTTTTGTAAACAATCGAGACGGGAACTCTCGCCCCATCACGGGCCGTCACCCACAAACGTTCGGAAGCGTATTGGCCAGGATCGTATTCGCCCAGCACTTCTTGCCGCTTCAACAGTTGGCTTTCTCCGCTCTGTGGGTGGTAATCGAAGACGCTGGGCGGCGTAATAAAGCTTTGGTAGTTATAACGGTAAGTCTTTGATTCAAAATCCGGCGTATCGCCTGGGAAAGCGGAGTACACTGGCTCTGGAAATTTGATGGTGCTCCACTTGCTCGTGTTGAAATCATAAAAGCGCATCCGGTTGACCGCCTCCGACTTTTCAAGCACAACTGCAAAATCCCTGAAGAGATCGATATTTTCAATCAAAATCCCCGGCTGGTGCGACACAAATGGTTTCCAATGATTTGCATTGCGCTCACTTTCGAGAACGGCAATCACCTGAAAGTCTTTCGCGTTCTTGTTAGTCCGCACGTAGAACAATTCGTCACGGTGATTGACGTAATAGCGGTGCTTTTTCTCGCGCGGCCAAAACACTTCCGGCTCTTCCCGCGGTTGACCTGAGGGAAGGAATCGAACTTCAGTCGTGTCTTTGCTGGTTATTTCGAGGATCAGGAATTTCTTGTCGCGCGTCCTCTGCAATTCAATATCGTAAAGTTCATCCTTTTCCTCATACACGGCTTCGAATGTTTCTGTTCCTAAAATATGCCTTCGAAATTTATTGGAGCGTTTTGTAACAGCGTCCTCCGTTGTGACAAAAAGAGTTTTGTTGTCCCCTGCCCATGCAACGGATGTCACATGCTCGGTTGTGTCGGGCAGAATCTGCCCTGTGCGCAAATCCTTTACTTGCAGGCTGAACTGGCGAAAACCGGTGTAGTCGATGGTATATGCCAACAGATTCCCGTCATCACTCACTTCAAACGCGCCGAGTCCTACAAACTTGTGTTCCTTTGCCAGTTCATTTGCATCAAGCAAAACCTCTTCGGGCGCTTCCGCCCTATTCTTCCGCCGGCACTGGATTGCGTACTGCTTTCCTTCTTCCGTTCGCGAATAGTAAAGATAGTCGCCTCGCCGCACCGGCACACTCAAGTCAGTTTGCTTAATCCTTCCCAGCATCTCCCTATAAAGCTCGTCCGCAAACGGCTGCAGAGTTGCTGTCATCGCCGCCGTGTAAGCATTCTCCGCTTGGAGGTAGTGAATGACTTTCGGGTTAGACTTCTCGCGCAGCCAGAAATAATCGTCGCTGACTGTGCTTCCATGCCATATTTCCTGATGCTCTATTTGGGGAGCAACCGGAGGCAACGGTGCTGACGGTGCTTGCTTCTGAGATGAAAGAGTTGCGCTTAAGCGAATTGCCATAAAAGCTTATACCTGCTCCTATTATGGAAAGTTATGGAAGGCCGGGATAGAGTGCCGGATCATTCACAAAGCTCTCAGTTAATTTGCATCTGATCCGGTAAAAAATTCCGGTTATTTTTAAAAAATGTAATTTCTGCTGTACTTCTCAAGAATTCTCTGGTACTTTGTACATATCTGGGTTGTTATTGGCAGCGAGTACTACCGGTACTTCAAGGCTATAAACTACCTAGGGATAGCTCTTGGAATAGGAGATTTGGTTGTCCACCATAAATCCGCTTAATACCTCAGTAGCTTGCGAACGGATCGTAAGCTTAATCCTGGCTGGCGATGTTCAGGGTGAGGAACTTCTATATTCGACGTTTTCTCGAGGATTGCGGTATCTGGCCGCTAAACACTGTCCAGAATATGCCGAGGACTGCATGCACGATGCCATTCTGACTGTTACCCGGCAGATTAAAGAAGGCCAATTAAAGACGCCAGCAGCTTTACCCGGTTATCTGAATATTGTTCTGAAGCGGACAGCCTGGAATAAAAAGCTGGAGTCCGAAAGATTAGGCGCTAATGATGAGGTCTTTTCTACTGTGGTCCAAACGCGATCCGATGATAAAGCTGATCCACAACGTCTACTTGAGATCGAAGAAAGAGCCCAAATCCTTCGTGAGGGCCTAAAGAGCCTCAAGCCACAGGAGCGCGAAATTCTGACCCGGTTTTATTTGAGCGGCGAACAGCCTGATCACATTTGTCAACAGATGAACTTGACAGAAACTCAATTTCGCCTCAATAAAAGCCGGAGCAAACAAAAACTGGAAATGTTTACGGCAAAGCGTCTTCGTAATACGCTACGGCCTTCCCAAGCAGCTGCCATGCGCGCCGCTGCGTGTTCTTAGCAGCCTCTATTTAAGCTGTGAGCTGCTCGCTCTATCCAAATGAATCTTGTTTAAGAAAATTTATGGCTGAATACCGTTATTGTCTGCACCAGGATATTTTATCCGTCCACACTCCGGACCGAGACCACAAGGAGTGCCTCTATGTACCTGCTGGAGCCGTTGTATCTTTTGATACCGTGCATGGAAACGAGAAACTAGTGGAAGTACACTGGAACAGCAAAACCGTTTTAATGTTTCGGCAGGATATACAGGACCGGGCGGAACTACTTTATTAATGAGTTTCTATTCCAGTAGCGTGGAGACGACAGGTTCAGTTTTTGAATTGCGGAGAGCTACGCCCGTTTTTCGTCGAACAGCTCCCCGCTCATTGCTGCCGGATTAACAACCTCGAACAGTAAGCTGGTTACTGTCTACTAGACACCCGTTTTTTTAACCCTCAATCGCTCTTGCGCCAAATGCCAGTCCACTTCAGGCGACCCTTCCGGGCAGCCGCGCTCGTGCCAGCACCGATAAGCTTCGGCCGCAACATCACTATCCATAGGATTAGCCCCGCCATGTGTAGAAGAAAATGCAACCTCGCTGCTATCAGGCATAGCCGAAGTTGGGGCAGCTTTATCACTGCTGCCACGAACCGTGGTGCCTGACCCGCGGGAGCCAGGAACAATGGTCGGCGATGGCGATTCCGCTGAACCGCCCGGTGTGGTCAGTGTCATGCCAGCACCCACGCCTGCCCCGGCCGATACTCCAGAGGTGTCTACACCGCGAGACCCCGTGGAAAGATTTGCATTGCCTGCAATTGTGTCATTAATGCTCAGGCCAGTTCTCGGCTTGGTTGCGGACCTTGCTCTCTGTTCCTCTGTGAGCGCCTCTTCTGAAGGTTCAACAGGTATCTCATTCAGTTTTGGATCGATCATTTAATTGCCTCTCCAGTTTGTTTGACAATGCCGGACGCCATTTCCGTACGGGAGAAATTCGCGGTCGTGCTACTTTTGATTCTCATACGAGTCTGGATCGCACGGATATCTATTAGGCTCAGCGCTTTGGCCCGGAAACTTCAAGTATCTGTTTTTAAGCGCTTAAATTAGACGCTCCCATCCCCCGTTCATTCTGCTCTGCCTGTTTTGCATGCTCGATACAATACGGCGTTTCAGGAAGAGCACGGAGCCTTGACGGCTCAATCGGCCGGTCACACACGACGCATTTGCCGTACGTGCCAGCATCTAGACGCCCCAACGCTGCACGGACATCCCGTAAGGCGCGAAACTGAAGCGAACTCAACTCCATGGAAGCGGTTTTTGCCTCCGAGGACGTTACCTGGTCAATTTCATCCTGTACTCCGGCGTTACCGGACTCGAGGGCATCTTGGCCGAATCGACTGGCTCCTTGTTCCAATTCTTCTTGCCGCGCTAGCAGCCTCGTTCGTATTTGTTCAGCATTCTCCATTATTTGCGAGTATACGGCTTTTTCTGCGCTGATTTCATTCATCGAACACAATCCAAGATCCGCATCTTAACAGGTGAATTCACGCGTAAGCCAGCCTGAGTAGATCCACGTTGCACAGCTAAAGCTTTGCAATGAGTGCTAGGCCCGCGACCATCAACAAGCAGCCAAGAATCCGTCCCCAACCGGCTTGGTGAACATCGAACCCGAACCAGCCAAAGTGGTCCAATATCACTGAGCAAATAAGCTGGCCGGTAACTACCAGGGCTGTTAGTGTCGCTGCACCCAATTTGTCGCCGAGGAAAATGGCCGCGAGCCCATAAGCGACTCCAAGCAAACCGCCAGTCCAACTCCACCACGGCGCTTTCGACGCGGTACCGAGGGTCGGCACCGACACTCTGGTAATAAGTGAATACGCAAGCACTGCGGATAATCCCAGCAGGTAATTCACAACGGCAGCGGGCATCGGCTGGCCAAGCGCCTTTTTAAGTTGTGTGTTTGCGCCCGCCTGGCAAGTGATAAAGGCGCCGGAAACGAGAGCGAATAGAAATGAAGGCCAAGCCATATATGTGTCTACGTACCTCGACCAGGATTCTTGCTCACCAGGCGAGGATCTTAGTTCGATGTTAGCCGACGAAACGGAAAGCGAGCAGAAGGGCCCTTTCGTGCCCTCGTCGCACTGCTGCCCAAGTTCGTTTCGGAACGGCGCAAAACAGCGTCGAACAAGCAATGAAACCATCCGCCATTGTTGTTGGAAGCGGGCCTAATGGGCTAGCGGCCGCAATTCACCTAGCCCGGAACGGCTTTGACGTCCAGGTTCGCGAATGTGCGCCGGAGCCTGGCGGAGGCGCTCGATCAGCCCAGATTACCCTGCCCGGCTTTGTCCATGACCTCGGTTCCGCCGTTCATCCTATGGCGGTTTGCTCCCCTTTTTTCCGCAGTCTGCCGCTTGGGGAACATGGCCTCAAGTGGATTTTCCCTCCCGCTCCACTGGCTCATCCTCTGGATGACGGCACGGCGGTGATGCTCGAAAAAGATCTGGCAATCACGGCAAAAGAGCTTGGCCCAGATGCATCGGCGTACCACAAACTCTTCCGTCCGCTTGTTAAACACTGGCAGGAAGTGATGGATGAGGTGCTTCAGCCCATGCCGATAATTCCGCGGCACCCGCTCTTACTGGCAGGTTTTGGAATTCGCGCTATACAGCCAGCTACCGTGCTTGCTAAGACCTTGTTTAAAGGCGAGCGGGCGCGTGCTCTGTTTGCCGGTATAGCGGCTCACTCGATTCTTAAGCTGGAAATGCCGCTCTCCTCCGCGTTCGGCATGATTTTGGGAGGTTCTGGGCATGCGGTTGGCTGGCCCATTCCTCAAGGCGGCTCGCAATCTATTACGAATGCGCTTGCGGGTGTGCTCCACTCACTAGGCGGCCGTATCCTGACAAACTCTCCGGTAACTTCTTTTGACGGTCTTGGCAATCCCGATCTGCTCCTTTGCGATGTGACACCGCGCCAGTTTCTTGCTATCACGGAAGATCGCCTGCCCCGCTCCTTCAGGAAGTCGCTTCAACGGTACCGCTACGGCCCCGGAATCTTCAAGGTGGACTATGCGCTTCGTGAGCCGATTCCATGGCGCGCGAAGGAATGTTTGCGCGCTGGTACGGTTCACTTAGGCGGCACACTGCCTGAAATTGCGGCTTCCGAGCGGGCAGCCTGGGGACCGAAGCCAGCGAATAAGCCGTTTCTGCTTCTTGCGCAACAGAGCTTGTTCGACCCATTACGTGCTCCTGCCGGCCAACATACGGCTTGGGTGTACTGTCATGTTCCGAATGGGTGGCGCGGCTCCCTTCTTCAGGAACTGGAAGCGCAGATCGAACGTTTTGCTCCTGGCTTCCAAGACTGCGTGCTAGCCCGTGCGGTTCATACCCCGGCCGATCTCCAGCATTTCAACCCTAATCTGATCGGTGGCGATATTAATGGAGGCGCGGCGGACCTAATCCAGTTTGTCCTCCGCCCCACTTGGCGGCAATATGGGACTCCGCTCAAGGGAGTGTTTCTGTGTTCTTCTTCCACACCACCCGGCGGAGGCGTGCATGGCATGTGCGGTTACAATGCCGCACGCCGGGCGCTGAGTTGGTTTCGTGGACGGGTACGGATCAGTAGCTGATCTGACGTCCCTTTGGATTGACTCGAAACCTTAGGCGGGTGGCGAGTTCTTTTCCCTTGAGCAAACCATCTTCATAGTGACTTCGCCTTTTTCGGTAGTTACATGGCTAGTCATCGTTAAGACTTGCCCGTCGTCCGACAACTCGTAGCGGTCTTCAATCTCCTCGTCCTCGTTTTTGGCCGTTTTCATATTGGTCCTGATTACCAAGGACTTGCCGTCCCAAAAGGCTTTACTGGTTGCATCGCGATTGTTGATTATGTTCGTGGCAACCGATCCATCGGTCATGTATGTTGCATCAACGGTTGATGTCTTCTGCCCGTTGGTTTGAACCGTATGCACATTCATTGTCGGATCGTGCTGGTCGATGACACGAACCACAATATCCGGCATTGTGAAGCTCGCAAAGTCGCTTTTCTCTTTGTCCATGCGCCATCGTCCCGAAAAGTTCGTGTGAACAGGTGTTTGCTGATCGCTTTGTGCCGTTGCGGCGGGTTGTCCCCCAGCAAGAAGAACAACCAAAAGCAGAGTGGGAAGGAGTGTTAGCTTCATTTTCTCCAAGCGAGGACTACTAATAGAACCAGGATTAATGCTAACAGGCCGAGTGCCGCAAAGAAGACAATCATTTTCGTGTTCTTTGTGCTGGCACTCGCGGCGGATTTTGCGATCGGGTTTGCCACGGAGGGGACCGTTACGGAGGCGCTGGGGCTTGATATCGGCATCTTACCTAATGGGTTAGCGGGCATGGGAATCTGACTTCCGGACACATCTACGGAACCTCCCATTACTTGGCGCGGCGGTTCGACAGCAGTCGATACCGGAGGACGATTACCTTCGAGCACACGCGTGTATTCGCCTGGTCCCGCTGTGGTTTGGCCTTTAGGGCCGTTCACTGTTCCGGGTTCGGACGCCATTAAAGGATCGTCATAGTTTCCTGGGGCACCTTTCCCTAACGCTGACCGCTCCTGAACGGGCGGGGGAGCATCTCCTTTCCCAAAAAGGCGCGTATACTCACCCGGACCCTGCGCAGCCGGTGGGGTGGGCACCATCGGCTCTGAACGGGATTTAAATAGATCCTGATGGTCGATTGATGCTTTAGGACGCTCCAGCGGTGGACGGGGTTTCTGCCCTGATTCACTTGTCCCTTCCTTTGAAAATAGACGGGTAAACTCTCCCGGTTCAGTCCCGTGCGGAACCACAGGCGGAACAAAGGGCATCGGAGTATGGGGCCGCTGAACAGATCCACTGCGCCCTGGCCGATCTTCCTTGCGTGGTAAATCTGAGTTAGACGGCCGCTCAACAACTCGTGACGGTTTCGAAGAAGAGGCTGGCAGATCACCAGTAAAGAGGCGCGTAAATTCCCCCGGCCCTTCAGGATGCGTGGCGGGCGGCAAAGTTGTGGGCACAGCCGGAGGATCAGAAGCTGGTTTCTGGACTGGCTCCGGCGGGGCAGGAGTAGATAGAACTGACTTTGCTACTATCTCCTTCCTTCCATCACTCATTTTTGCCGAATTACCCAATTCGAACTGCAGCCACTCACGCAGTAAAAGGCACTGCGGCGCTGTGTCTGTTACCACAAACCAATCATTGTTTTCATCCCGCATGTCAAGAACCATGCTGCGTACCGATGGCGAACGCACTAACGCCGCCGCTAAAAGGCGATAAAGCGCCAGTTGCTGCCCGGCATCGTCAGTGCTGGAAACGCGGTGTACAAAGACAGACCGCCCGGTAGCAGCCTCAGTCGCGCGGTAAGTCTGAATGACACCCGGCAGGATCTGCTCACCGCCGTTGTACTTGCCTCCGAGGAATTTGAGCGTTTCCATATGAGTGGTCACTATAATTTTTGCACCGCCGGTTTGCGGTTGCCACTATGATAGAGAATCGGGAAACCCTCTACTCGTGAGGAATCTTTCAAGAATCGTCTGGGCCGAAGGGATGTATCTGGGGCCCCATCACTTTCAGGCTCAGAGCCGGTACTTCGAGGATGTTATTCATTTCGCCGCGGAGTCGCTCTGGTTTGCCCCTTTCGGATTTCTAGGATACGAGCTGAACAGCGAAGCTCTCCGCAACGGCACGCTCCTGCTGGGACATGCGCGCGGCGTGTTTGAGGACGGGCTGGCATTCGACATGCCTTCCGCCGATCCGCTTCCTGAAGCGCGTGAACTGGGAAAGGTGTTTCCGCCCACCGCAGATACTCTGCTGGCTTACCTGGCCGTTCCACAACGTCGAACTTTGGGCGGCAACACCCGTTTGGAACCCGGAAACGCAAACGGAAGCCGATTCGTCGCGGAAGAGCGGATGGTTGCCGATGAAATCTTGGGCGGTGATGAGAAGCTCGTGCGCTTTGGCCGTAAGAACATTCGACTCTTTTTTGATCACGAAAGTAAGGATGGCTGGCAGTTGTTGCCGATTGCCCGCATCCGGCGCGATGGCCTTGGCCATTTTGCCCTGGATGAGAAGTTTATTCCGCCTGTTATCCGTTTTGGCGCGAGCCCTGCCTTGTTGGAGATGGCACGCCGACTCATTGATGTACTAACGCAAAAAAATATGGCGTTTGCCGGTTCCATGCCGGGACTCGACCGTCAATCGAGCGGCATGTCGGCGCAGCAAACCGCCAGTTTCTGGTTTCTTCACGCCGTTAATAGCGCCTTGGCGACACTTCGTCATTTATATCTCTCTAAACAAGGGCACCCCGAGGAGCTTTATGTGGAGATGCTACGACTGGGTGGCGCGCTCTGTACTTTTAGCCTTCATTCCTCTCCAGCTCATTTGCCCATTTACGATCATCTGGATCTGCAAGCCTGTTTCGAAAGTCTGGATCTGCACATACGCGAGCACCTGGAATTAGTTGTTCCCACCAATTGCATCAGCATCAAACTCCAACAGGTTGACCGTTACTTCTGGGAAGCGGACATCGAAGATACCCGCATCTTCGCGACTGCCCGATGGTTTCTTTCAATAGCCTCCAACACGGGAGAAGCAGAACTCATTACGGGCGTACCGGCGCTAGTAAAAGTCTGTTCCGCCAAATTTGTGCCGGAACTGGTGAAGCGCGCGTTGCCGGGGTTACGTCTTACCCACGTCGAGACCCCTCCTTCCGCGCTCTCGCCGCGCATTACCAATCAGTATTTCAACGTC
>JBJMGL010000327.1:0-4695 GCA_045807985.1 Bryobacteraceae bacterium | reverse complement strand
TTCACGACCGTCGCGGCGAACACCCTCTCTCTTCCGAAGGGTATGCGGTCCCCATGCGTGTTTTCCCGTATTCATCGGTGAGATTCTCTTCTGATGGCAAGCTGCTCTTCTACCTATTGCGGCGCGATTCACCGGCATCGGCCAGCGAACTTTGGCGAACAGACCTCCAGTCGGGAAAGAGCGAGCCGGTATTACGCGGAGTAGCGATAGTGGAATATGATCTTTCAAGCGACGGCAGGGAGTTGCTCTTCTCGACGCAGCCGTCCGGGAAATCCTCACAGCTCTGGCTGGCCGCGTTGGACCGGAGTTCACCTCCCAAACTGATCGCCTCTACTGGGGAGAGTTGGCCGCGTTTTGGTCCCGAGGACCAGGTGCTGTTCCAGTTGTCACAGGGAAAAGCCAATTATCTGTTCCGCATGAAGAAGGATGGTTCGAACCGCTTGAGGGTGGTCCCGTATCCAGTAGGCAACATCGAAGGTGCTTCGCCGGACGGACGTTGGGCTGTGGTGGGTATAACGTCACGCAACTGCGGCGGAGGGTCTTTGGTGGCGCTGCCTATTGATGGAGGGACCGCACGCTGCATCTGTCAAGAGCCTTGCACGATCGAATGGGCTCCGGACGGCAGATTCTTGTATGTTGGGGTGGAGCCGCGGTCACGTATAAGCCCCGGCAAAACCGTCGCGATCCCCGCTCGCCCCGGAGAGATGCTACCCAATTTGCCAGCTTCGGGAATCCGAGGGTTGGGCGATGCAGCCGCGCTGCCGGGCGTGCGCCTTATCGACGGATGGGAAATTTCGCCCGGACCAGATCCTTCCGTTTTCGCTTTTCTGAAAACCACGATGCACCGGAATCTGTACCGCATTCCAGTGCCGTAATCGAAGAATCCGAGCGGCGGGACTGCGCTGTTTCAGAAACGCGGTGGAGCTTGCGGCCCAGCCGCAGAAGAAAGTTTCTGTTTATCAAATTACTGGCGATAGAGGACTATCAGCGCCGACACAAAGATCTTATGGATTTGATACCGAGTTGCATTCAAAGGATGATTCGACGAAGGCCGTCATGGACCATTAAAAGTCGCTGTAGAATAAGGGCGTGAAAGTTCTTGTTTTACTACTTTGTGCATTCAGTCTGCTTCTGGCGCAAGAACGCGAAGGAAACTTCGATATTCGGCTTGAGCCCACAGCGAAATTGCAGACCGGGGTGCAGGTGCCGTTTACCATTGCAGTGCGGGACGCGCGTCATCAGCCCTTGCTGAATGCCAAAGTGACGCTGCAAATCGAGACAAAGGACGGTACCGACGTGAAAGTGTTTCAAGCTCCCGGCACCGAGCCCGGCATTTATATCGCGAAACCTGTATTTCCGAACTCAGGAGAATGGAGCGTTTACGTTGAAGTACGGCGGGACAATGCAATGAGCGCTCGCACAATTCAATTTCAAGTCTCAGAGTAAAGCCACTTGCTAAAAGATAGGCGATAATCTAGAGCGGTTTGCATTTCAACTGGACCTTTATTACCGGTTATTGCGTCCCCGGCTCTGTGGGAACCCAAACTCGGACTCGGAGCCAGGAACGAAGTGACTGGGTTCTATCCCATCGAAAACCGCACTAGGACCTAACGAGTGCAGCAGATACGGAATCGTTTTCAAAGGCTTCTAAAGCCTACTGATCGACTGAAAATAGCTTGCTCTTACTCATTGAATCAAATTTTGCCGGATGGGGCTTACGACAAAGTTGAGATTGATGCAAGCGGACTGTTTCGAGTGGTTGGATGGTTAAAGGGTGAAGTACTTTCAGAGTTAATTCCAGAAATCTACGTTGACGAATATAGAGTTCCATTTTTGCAGCACTATCGCGTTCCACGACCTGATTTAGCTCAAAGCAGCAAATCGTTTCCAGGTTTTCAACCAGGAGTAGTGCTCGAATACCTTCTTCCTAAGCACTTGTGTTCTCAAAGATTTAAGTCTGTTTTCCTTATTCTGAGCGGTTATCCGAATTTTAAGTTCGACGGTCCATTTCAATTTATCTCGCCAGACTATCGTGATTTATTTGAGTCTGAACATGTATATCACCGGGAGGAAATATATGGTTCTGGTCCACCGAATAGCCAAGTTCATCCAGACGTACTTGAGCTTGCAAGAAATTTGCCCCTTCCTATGCTTGACTTCGGATGTGGAGCCGGAGCCCTGATAACAGAGTTGAAATCTTTCAACATCGAGATTCAAGGCTTGGAATTGGAAACTGCGCCATTCGTCTTATCAATCACATCGAAACTGGCACATTCAATAACTCTATACAACGGAAGATTTCCTTCGCCTTTTAATTCTGGAAGTTTTAGATCGGTATTTTGTTCAGAAGTTCTGGAGCATATCCCTGATTATCAAGGAGCCATCAAAGAGCTTGCAAGATTGGCATCTGAAAACGTTATCATCACCGTTCCAGATGCAAGCGGAATTCCGTTAGGCTCTCGCCATCGCTTATTGCCTTGGCACTTGTTAGAAAGCACACACGTCAACTTTTTCAGCCAGGCTAGTTTAGAATCTGCTCTCCGTCCCCACTTCTCCCAAATCGACTTCAGACGAATTTGCGCCTGCAAAATGAACGACACTACATTTTATGTAAGTCTAGTAGCAGTTTGTCGGAAGTAAATCGCTTTATTGCCAAACTCGCATAGAGTGTGATCGAAAAAGAAAGGGGAGGACGCTCTCAAAGCGAGCTTCCTCCCCTTTTCCGCATTCACTTTTCTTCTACTTAGAACATATAAAGAGGCGTGACGGCCGTTGTCGCAGCTTCTTCAACGCCGCCTGCGGGAACAGGCTGTCTCTCTAAATCGCCAGTTTGGCGGCAGTAGATACCGTTCTCGCCGAGGTAAACCACCAATTCCGCTGGGCGCGGCAGAGTGCCCTGTATCAGCGCTTCCGATAATGGGTCCTCAATGTACTTCTGTAAGGCACGGCGCAACGGACGAGCACCGTAACTGCGGTCGCCGCAAGTTTTATCAAGGATATACTTGGCTGCGTCCGGCTCCAGCCTGATCTTGAGTTGCTTTGCAACGAGATTCATATTAATCTGTTCAACCAGCAAATCAATGATTTTGATTAAATCCTCATCGACCAGCGAAGTAAATAAGATTACTTCATCCAAACGATTCAGGAATTCAGGGTTGAAGGCGCGTTTTACTTCGCTCAGAACTTGATCCTCAACCTTCGGCGGAATGCCCGTAGTCGTTGAGGCCGAGAAGCCGATCTGACCGCGCTTATCCAGGAAGCGTGCTCCCAGATTTGAGGTCATAATAATGATGGTGTTTTTAAAATCGACAGTATTGCCGAGACCGTCCGTTAGCTGACCATCCTCAAACACCTGCAAGAGAATGTTGTATATATCCGGATGCGCCTTTTCAATTTCATCCAGGAGAATAATGGAATATGGCGCACGCTTCACACGTTCCGTGAGCTGACCACCCTCTTCGTAGCCGACATATCCCGGAGGCGAACCAATCAGCTTCGAAATGGAATGCTTCTCCATGAACTCCGACATGTCGAAGCGGATCAATGACTTCTCACTGCCGAATAGGAATTCCGCCAAGGCACGGGCCACTTCGGTTTTGCCAACGCCAGTCGGGCCAAGAAACAGGAATGAACCCGAAGGGCGCTTCGGCGACTTCAAACCGGCACGCGAGCGCCGGATCGCGCGTGAAAGGGCTGAAATCGCCTTTTCCTGACTAATCACGCGTTTATGCAACTCCTCTTCGATACGAAGAAGCTTATTGATTTCCTCTTCCTTAATGGAGGTCATCGGCACGCCGGTCCAGCGTGCAACCACATCCTCGATATCATCCTTGGAGACAACACCGGTAGAGGTGTCATCCAAGTTGTACTTTTCCCGAAGCTGGCGAAGGTTTTCGCGTTCTTTGCGCTCCTCGTCGGAATAAAAACGCGCCTTCTCAAATTCATGATTTGCAATGGCATTCTCCATGCGATGGACAATGAACTTGATACGCTTTTGAATGTCGGCAACTTCGGTCGGCAAGGTAGTCTGCCGCAACTTGACGCGCGCGCCAGCTTCATCAATCAAATCGATTGCTTTATCCGGCAGAAAGCGGTCTGGAATAAAGCGAGTAGACGTATAAACAGCGGACTCGATCGCTTCGTCCGTGTAAGCCACGGCATGGAACTTCTCATACCGTTCCTTGATGCCAAACAGAATCCGGATTGCATCCCCTTCAGCAGGAGGCGGAACCTTCACTGCCTGGAAGCGGCGCTCCAGAGAACGGTCTTTCTCAATCGACTTGCGGTATTCAGCAGGCGTGGTAGCGCCAATACATTGAATCTCTCCCCGGGAGAGAGCCGGTTTCAGAATGTTAGCGGCATCGAGCGAGCCTTCGGCGGAGCCAGCGCCCACCAGCGTATGAAGCTCGTCAATAAAGATAATGGCATTTTGATTCTCCATCAGCTCTTTCATGATGGTCTTCAAACGCTCTTCAAACTGGCCACGATACTTAGTCCCGGCAACAATCAGCGACAGGTCTAAAGCCAAAATACGTTTGTCGGAAAGAAATGACGGCACATCACCATCGGCGATGCGTTGAGCTAAGCCTTCCACAATGGCGGTCTTTCCAACCCCAGGTTCGCCAATGAGAACAGGATTATTCTTAGTGCGGCGGCACAGGATCTGCACAACGCGATCTACTTCCGAGTCGCGCC
>JBJMGL010000326.1:0-3042 GCA_045807985.1 Bryobacteraceae bacterium | reverse complement strand
GACTCAGGCACTTTGTTGTCATGCCCATTCCTTCGGAAACCTCTCTCGGACGTGGCAGACAAAATGCCGGAGCCTATTTAACGGCCTCACGAACCTATCGAGCCCGCCCCTGACGTTCTTCAGGTGAACCTAACAGCTGGTCTTATCCATCTAGAAGAGTCGGCTAGGACGCGTTAGCGCGCTGCTTTGCTCGGTGATGATGATAAAATAAAAAAGCCGTCACGTAATGGCGTGGCGGCTTTTCGACAGTTGGTTACTGCCCGCTGTTAGAAGAAATGGCTTGTCGCTTACTTAGTTACTAAACAACTACATGCGCCAGGACCGCAAGCCCGAGGCAGGCAAGGAGAAGCACAGTCATGCTGAGCATCGTCTCTGGATCTCTGATAGAAATACTTGTTCGCTCGTCTGTTTCGTCCTCCAGTGCGGACCGAAAAGGTATCTCTCGCGTGAGCTCGTGCATTTCACGTTCTTTTTGGATCGGATTGTTCATTTGCCTGTTCCTTCGGAAGCTTTTACCCGGCGTTGCAAAAAACATTTGAAAATCGGTGAGTCGCGAAGTGAACAGATTCTGCTCTGCCAAAGCCTTGATGTGGCACGGGTCCCCGCCGCTTTTGATAGACGTGGAAAGATGCCCTGACTCGACGTTCTCGTGAGCAGAGCGACTTTGGATCTAATGCCGTGGTAGTGAATGGCCGGCCGACCGCGGGGATTCTCCAACGCTTTGTCAATGAAGTCGCAAAGGCCGCGGGTGGTAAGAGCGTCAGGTTCTCTTTACTACCGCTTTAGCCGCGAGTGATGTGTTCCCAGAGTTAATTCACGGCGGTGATATTCGATCAGCCTCCGCTGAGACCGAGGCACGGGTCTTGAGGAATTTGTTGATTTTTTCCTCATCAAGGGTTCGCTTCTTCTCTGGCGTATCGACCTCGTCGATGATTGCCCACGCCTCATCACAGTATTTGTCTACGAATGCCCAGCTCATTTGCTGTTTGCGACCCCAGGTGACGCAAACGGGACCGTCCTTTGTGTAGCCCGGCACGTAAACGTAGTGACTGTGGTTGGCGGCCCTATCCCGGGTTACCCCCCACGGTTGGCCATCCTTAAATTGTTGTATTGCCGACTCAGGCAATTGAAAACCCAGTCCAACACCGAGGTTTATGTAGATCATGCGCTTGATGTCTTCAGCGTCAATCGGATCGATCTTCGAAAAGGCTTTGATTTTGAAATGTTGTCCTGCCGCTTCCCAACCACGGGTTCGCCAAAGGTCTAGCGATGGACGCACGTCGATGTCCGTTTTGTCTTCGGTGGTCTGCTTCTTAAATTCCCGTTCAACGTCGTTATCTGTAATGTTAATGAGAACTTTTTGCTCGGCTAATTCGAAACGTAGAGTGTGATGAGCCCTTCCGGCTATGACACAGTTGTTTTGCGGCGGATTTTGATACGTCTGGTTTGCAATTCCCTTGTGCCTATCGTCGAAATCGTACGCTTCCGGCAAAGGGTCTCGTGCCAGTCTAATATCCGCCAATTTTAAATCACGATCGTCATATGTAGCAGCCGCCTTCCCGAATGCACATATGCTGGCCAAAGCCATTTGTTTTCTGGATTCGTCCTTGGATGTACTCATTTGAGGGGGGCTTTCTGATTTGTTGTTATTTGCTTCTAGTGGATGAGAACCTGATAAATGGTAATGGCGATGTGCTGTGCAGCAGCCCGTATGCGGTAGTCGGCCATGAGTTCAGTCCCTTGAACTGTGCAATAGTTCACCTTCAATTTTGTTCGTGGAAGGATAACCTTCTAAGGCCGAACATATCGCTCATCCTGGCTTTTTAGGACCAATACCGCCGTCGCCTTTGCCTCCCCCGACCAGAATCAAGACCGATAGAGGAGGGAACGTTAATTGGTTTTGCGCGATGCTTTCGATCACCCATGCCTTATCTGTCGTGTGTATCTTCCGTGCTTTCTCTAGCGCGTTCTGAATTGCTTCTGCTAGATCACCGTTAGCGGATTTGCCAACAAACTTTGTTTTTAATGCCATATTAATGTTTGGTTGTTTTGCTACTTGAACCTTTGTTATATCAAGGGCTTGTTCCTATACCAAGCCGAAAATACTAAATCTTCTTGGATCGAAAACTCCCTGAAACGGATCATTAGTTCGCGCACTAACATGACTTGATACTAGTTGCGTTTGCTTCGCTAAAGGGTGTGCCTGCTTATTTCACGCATGCTAATCCAGATCCCTGAAGTAGTGCTACAGCACCTGGTGTTCACCGAAAAATTGCGGGGATTCACGGCTGCTTGTCCTTGCACAGTTCTTGAAACCGTGGATCGCTGCGCAATGGGTCCCACCTGGGATCAAGGCGGAGCAGCGCCGGAGTGAGCGGAGTCAGGTTTCGAGAAGGGAGCGAGATTACTTTCCGTAAGGCAGCAATGGCGCGGTCGGGTTCCCCCAAGCGGGCTGCAGCTTCGGCGAATGTCTCGATCACAACCGGACCATCCAACGCGTCTTTCTTGATCGGCATTGCGGCCATTGCTCGTTGCAACAAGCTAAATGCAGTAGCTTTGTCACCGAGACCCATGTTGGCTTCTGCGAGAAGGTTAATCAGTTGCCAATTTTCCGGTTGTTCTCTAAGAAAAGAGTCCAGTTCGCTGCGCGCCTGTCGCCAGCTTTCCTGGGCAGCTACGTGATCGCCGGTAAGCTCCTGCAACCAGCCTAACTTGAAGCGCAATTCGCCAGTACGAAAACCTAACGCGGGATCAGCCTTGGCTAGTTCTTCCTTTATCCGCGGGATCATTTGCGCAGGCTTACGCTCCAGAGTTGCCTGGTAAATTCGTAGTTCAAGAGCGTTGAAATCGTCAGCAGTTGAACGCGGTTGCGTAAGTAGCGCAGCCGCTCGTGGCAGATCGCCCTGCGCCTGTGCGATAGCCGCCTGCAACGCGAGAATACCAACATCGTCTGGTGTAATGTTCAGCACCTGATCAAGCTTCCGTAATGCCTCCGGAAAACGACGAAGGTAAATATACGAAAGCGCGTGTTGCTTTAGTAGG
>JBJMGL010000325.1:0-4063 GCA_045807985.1 Bryobacteraceae bacterium | reverse complement strand
GCACACCGGGAAGCTGCAATGTTTCCATGGCGGACCGACGTGTGAAATTGATGTTTCTTTCCTGCAGCTTCTCTGCGACTTTCGGGAAGCGAGCAGGCTGGCGTGGCGCAAGTATCAGTAGCAGGCCCAGAAATTCTGTACTGAGCTCTTGAAATGCGGAGATGACAATATCGTCTTCATCTATGTCGTGACGACGCAAGCTGCCGCGCTCATTAGGGCCGGCAGTACTGGCGGCAATCCAAATTTGCCTTGCACCGAACGTCGGGAACTGTAAGGGCGCATGGATAGCAAATGTGTCGTACTTCAGGTTTGCTTCAATCCGAAGTCTTGCGACCGGAACTCCGAGTTCAGAGTATCGTTCGTAGTCCGTTTGTCCTTGCACCAAAACCAAATCAGGCAGGCGGAGCACGGGCGCGAATAAGCGTTTCCACCGTTTGTATTTTGGCCAGGCGCGATGGGAAATGCGACCGTTCACAATGACGAGCGCGGTGCCGGCGCGTTTGGCTTCCGCGAAGAGGTTAGGCCAGATCTCCGTTTCAACAATTACTACCAGTGACGGGCGAATGGTTCGCAAAACCCGCTTAACAGGGCTGCGGAAATCAAGTGGCGCAAAGAATACGCCATCGACGAGATCAGATACACCCTTAGCGATTTTGCGGCCCGCCAGCGTTGAGGTGGAAAGATAAAGGGGAGTGGATGGCTCTTCTTGACGCAAAATCTTGAGTAATGGAATCAGGGAGGCTACTTCGCCGACCGAAACAGCGTGCAACCAGATAGAGCCAGCCCTCGTCCGACTGAACGATTGGGGAAGGAATCCTAACCTTTCGCGAAAAGTGGGCGCATATTCGCGTTCCTTGCTCCATCGAATGATGAAGTAAAAAAGAAGGAAGGGAAATGATACGAACTGGACTAGGCGATAAAGGAAAAGAGTACGCGTGAGCCCGATAATTCGTTTCGTGATTTTGAGTATAGCGTTCCTCAGCGCTTCCACTTTGCTTATAGCAGGCGCTGACAAACAGTTCCGAGCGGAAGCGGCTGGAAGCTACCCTCATCAGACAACTAATCAAATAACGGTTGGCGCTAAGTCGTTTGACAAGCCAGAACTAACGGAAGATGCATTTGGCAAGAAAGCAGATTTACTGAAGTACGGTGTATTGCCAGTACTAGTGGTGATCGAGAATAAAGGCCGGAACACTTTAGACTTGCAGTATTTAGAAGTGAATTTGGTAGCTTCCGATGGCCGCCATGCCAGCGCCGTTCCTCCTCAAGAACTATTTCACGTCGGCCGCCCAACAAAGCGGCCTGGAATTAGCCCAGTACCGATTCCCATTCCGACATCCAGGAAAAAGAGTCCCCTAGAAGCTCCGGAGATTGCCGCAAGAGCGTTCATCGCGAAAATGCTGCCTCCGAACGATTCAGCCAGTGGGTTTTTCTACTTCGAAGCAAAGCCGGAAGTTGGAGACAAACTTTACTTAAACGGTATACGGGACGCCCGCTCCGGACAGGAATTGTTGTATTTCGAATTTCCACTTGACCGATAGAGCGCTAGTTCCAGTAGTTCCGGTCAAGGTTGCGGCACTGTACTGCTTCGGCAAGGTGTTTGGCCGAGACTTCATCTGAATGGTCAAGGTCCGCAACCGTGCGCGCCACTCGCAAGATACGGTCATGAGCGCGCGCGGAAAGATTCATGCGACGAACAGCCGTTTCCAATGTGCGTTCACCTGTTTCGTCCAGCGCGGATAAAGTGCGGAGCTGAGAAGTGGGGATTTGTGAGTTGTAAAATCCCCGGGCCCGCTGCTTCTCGCGTGCCTCCTCGACGCGCTCACGAATTTGAGCAGACGAGACGCCATCGGTCTTGCCTCTTAGCTCTTTATAAGGCACAGCGGGCACTTCGATGTGCATGTCAATGCGGTCGAGCAGGGGACCGCTCACTTTGGCGAGGTAGCGTTGGATGATGCCCGGAGTGCAACGGCACTCACGCGTGTTATCGCCATAAAATCCGCACGGACAAGGATTCATGGCAGCAACCAGCATAATTCGTGCTGGAAAGGTGAGCGTACCGGCGCTGCGGGCCAGCGTGACTGAGCCTTCCTCAAGCGGCTGCCGCAATTGTTCTAGTACGCCACGCGGAAACTCAGGAAGCTCGTCTAAAAACAATACGCCCTGATGCGCCAAGCTGACTTCGCCCGGGCGGGGACTTCCGCTGCCGCCTCCGATTAAACCGGCATCAGAGATAGTGTGATGCGGCGCGCGAAACGGGCGATTTCTTAAAATACCGATACTGGGCGGCAGTATACCGGCGACGCCATGAATTTGGGTAGCTTCCAAAGCCTCACGAAAGGTCAGCTTGGGCAAAATACCAGCGAAGCGCTTCGCCAGCATGGTTTTGCCGGAACCGGGTGGCCCAATCATGAGCACATTATGGTTTCCCGCTGCTGCTATCTCCAAAGCGCGTTTTGCCATAATTTGCCCACGGACATCACTGAAATCTGGAGCTTCCGACTCTTTTGGATTGCTTTCCGGCAAAGCGGCGGGCGTGGGATTAAATGCTGTCGGCTCTTTCAGGAATTGAACGACTTCGGCCAAGTGCCGGAGACCGAAAACGCGGACACCCTCCGCTACCGCGGCTTCGGAAGCGTTATCAATGGGCACAAGAAGGTTCTGAATGCCGCGCTTCGCGGCGCAAACGGCAATGGAAAGAGCGCCTCGAATCGGGCGCAAGCTGCCATCAAGAGACAGTTCGCCGACGAGCATGTAGCCGTCAGCGCTTCCAACAGCTCCCATAGCACCGAGAATCGCGGTGGCCATGGGCAGGTCAAATCCAGCTCCCTCTTTGCGGACGTTGGCCGGCGCCAAATTGATGGTGACGGATTTGCTCGGATAGCCAAATCCAGAGTTCAGCAAAGCTGATTTAATGCGCTCCCGGCTTTCCTTAACGGCTGCGTCAGGCATCCCCACGGTGACGAAGTCACGGTTCGTCCCAGATGGATACATATCGACTTCCACATCCACGATATGCGCGTCAATGCCTTGGATAGCCGCGCTCAAGGTACGGAACAATGCCACGGAGACTAGTCGGTTGAACTCCCGGCGATTCTCAAGCGAATGCCGAAATGGAAGAAAGTTGGCTCAAGAGAACCGGCGGCGAAGGCTGCCCCCGCCAACGAGGCCAAGGTCCAGAATGACTGTAATGAAAAGAAAGATCAGTTCCTGAAGGGAGAGTGGTCCAGGGTAAGTTCTCAAGATGTAGGTGTAAACAACCAGAGTGAGCGGAAGAAAAATGAATCCAAGCACCGGGATCAGAATTCCGTGGTAAACACCTGAGAAAAAATGGGTAAACAGCCAAAGTAAGGCGATAGCAACCCGAGGGAACGCGACAACCAGCAAAGCCAAAAGACAGGGCATAGACTACATTCCCATATCAGTTTATTGCCAGTATTGCCACTGGCCTTTCGCAATGACGTAGCCACTTAAGATGCCGTTTGTTACCGCGTGCATCAGAATGCAATCGGCGAGTGACCGGGTGCGAATCATCCAGAGATTGTAGATGATTCCGGTGATCAACCCAACGTCCCAATATGGCCCATGTTCAGAAGCGAAGAGCAGCGCTGTGATCCAGAAGGCAAATGGGCCATAAGTTCCCAGCGGCACTTTCTGGAAATCGGTGTTGATCAGCCAACGCATCAACCAACCCCGCCAGAACAGTTCTTCTACAATGGAAACGATCAAAACGGCGCGGACCGTCCGCCACCACAAGACCCACATGCTTTGCAGTTCAGCAGGTCGGAGGGAAGAGTGGAGATGACCTGTGATCGAATTGGAAAATAAAGAGTGTTGCCGGTAACCAGGAATCAATACATCGGGCGCAATCCACAGAAAAAAGACCAGAGCACCGACTGCAATGCTCCCAAGGGGATAACGGGGACGAATCGAGACCTCGCGCGGCCAGCAAACAAGACAGACCGCGGCGAGTACCAGCACCCAAATAGGCAGCTCCCAATAGGCATTGAGAACGTGCTGGGGTGAAAGAGCGAGAAAAAGTAGAAAGCAAGCGAAAGGCGCG